>CALMMG010000087.1 GCA_937868185.1 uncultured Pseudomonadota bacterium | reverse complement strand
CAAGACAGAGGCGCTCCGCGGTTTTCTTGCCCACCCCTGGCAGCCGGGTAAGGCGGGCCAGATCGTCGTGCAGGATGGCCCGGGCCATCTCCACCGGAGAAATACCAGCAAGAATATGCATGGCCAGCTTCGGGCCTATCCCGGAAACCGTGTTCAACAAAAGAAACATCTCCTTTTCCATGGGCTCAAGAAAACCATAGAGGTTGAAGGCGTCCTCGCGCACCACCGTCTGGATATGGAGAAAAACCTCCTCACCCACCCCCGGCAATCGACCCTGCCCGCTCTGGGGGAAAAAAACCTCGTACCCCACTCCGCCCACGTCCACAATGATGGATTCGGGTAATTTTTGAAACAGTATTCCTCGCAGGCAGGCAATCATCTCGGTGTCTATTATGGAAGAATTTTGGCAAG
Source organism: uncultured Pseudomonadota bacterium (assembly GCA_937868185.1). Lineage (GTDB taxonomy): Bacteria > Desulfobacterota > Desulfobulbia > Desulfobulbales > Desulfurivibrionaceae > Thiovibrio. The sequence continues at coordinate 5,153 of CALMMG010000087.1, read as the reverse complement.
AAGAGAAGCAAAAAGCCTATTGGCGCGTAACTGCTCAGGCAAACACATCCCTCAACGGGGCAGATTATTGCAATGGCTGGCCCGGCAGATAGCCACGGCTAGGGCGTCAGCCGCGTCGTGGCTGGGCGAGGCGACAAGCTTAAGCAAAACCCGGACCATCTGCTGCACCTGCTCTTTCGGGGCCTGACCATACCCTGCCACCGCCTGTTTCACCACGGTGGGACTATACTCCTCCAGAAGCAGACCATGCTGCCTGGCGGCGAGGATGAGCACGCCCCGGGCATGGCCGAGCTTTAAGGCCGAGCGGGGATTGATGGCGGTGAAGATGTCCTCAATCCCGGCCAGCTGCGGCTTATGGGCACCAATGACCTCGCGGATGCCGTCGTAAATTTCTTCAAGCCGCTCGGGAAAAGGCTTTTTTTCCGAGGTCCGGATCACCCCGCAGGTGACAAAGGTAAGGGCGTGTCCCTGGCGATCGATCACTCCGTAGCCGGTGGCGCGCGAGCCCGGATCAATCCCGAGGATGCGGACGGTTTCCACCACTGCCTTCCCTTTGCCTGGGGTCATATCTTAGGAAATTTTTTCCATCAACTCATCGGGGATATCGAAGTTGGCATGCACCTTCTGCACGTCATCAAAATCCTCCAGGTTGTCGAGGAGCTTCATCAACGAGATAGCCGTCTTTTCCTCGGCAACCTCGATGGTGTTCTTGGGGATCATGGTGAGGGAGGCCTCGACAAAAGCGACGCCTGCTTTCTCCAGCGCCTCCCGCACCGCGTTAAAATCCTCGATCGCGGTCACTACCTGGAAGATCTCGCCGTCATCGATCACATCCTCTGCGCCAGCCTCAAGAGCCAGTTCCAGGAGCTTTTCCTCGTCAATCGCTCCCTTTTCCACCAAAATGGAGCCCTTTTTGTCAAACATGTAGGAAACGCAGCCGGTCTCACCCAGGTTACCGCCGGACTTGCCGAAGAAGAAGCGCACCTCACCCACGGTCCGATTCCGGTTGTCGGTGAGGCAATCAACAAGAACCGCCACCCCACCCGGCCCGTAGCCTTCGTAGGTGATCTCTTCGTAGTTCACCCCTTCCAACCCGCCGATACCCTTCTTAATGGCCCGGTCGATATTATCCTTGGGCATGTTCACGGCCCGAGCCGAAACAATGCCAGCACGCAGCCGGGGATTGGCCTCGGGATCGCCGCCGCCCATGCGGGCAGCCACGGCAATTTCCTTGGCAAGCTTGGTGAACATCTTGCCGCGCTTGGCGTCCTGAGCGCCTTTGCGATGCTTGGTATTAGCCCATTTTGAATGTCCGGACATGATTTACTCCTTGAGGTTAAAAATTAAAAATGCAGAGTTGTAAAAAACGGCCTTCCCATCGCCCTCTGCATTGATCATTCTGCCCTATTCATTTTCTTAAATCCCATCCCCAGCACAAAGACCTCACGGCTTTCCGGACGGGAGCTTTTTGGCTTCACTATCTTGGTCAGGTTGAAATGGGGGCGAACCTCATCGACAAACGCCTTGAAATCCTCGCCCTCAAACACCTTGCAATAAAAATTGCCGCCTAGCTGCAACATCTCCTGGGCGATCTCCAAAACCCGCCGGGAAAGATCCAACGAGTGCTGCTGATCCGACCATTTGTTGCCGGTGGTGCGCGGGGCCATGTCGCTGATGATCACCGCAAACTCCGGACAGATACCGCGCACCCGCTCCAGCACCTCGGCACTCATGATGTCGCCGTGCAGAAAGGTAAACTTACCGCTGTTGCCCTTGGTGTTGATCTGCCCGAAATTGAGGTCAACCCCAACCACCAGCCCTTGCGGGCCAACGGCTTGGGCCGCGTACATGGACCAGCTCCCCGGCTGGCAGCCCAGATCCAGGACCGTATCGCCCTTTTTCAGCAGCCCGTGCTTCTGTTGGGCCTCCTCCAGCTTATACACCGAACGGGCGGGATAGCCTTCTTTCTTGGCCTTTTTGAAGTAATGATCCTGAACTTCTTTCACAGGCCTACCACCTTGGTTGGGGTCTGCACCGTTGCTGTGGTGCCCCACAAAAAAACATCGCTCAAAAACGGTTATATTTAGTCTGTTTATCCTGTCTTGACAAGCATAATCCCCAGGCGATTGAGGAGGGTGACCGCACAATTGGCCCAATCGTGTTGATTTTTTTGCACCCATCAAGGCCTAGATAATGTGATATGCTGTTTTTATCACCTGTCTCCTTGGGTGCGGTTCCGGGCCATAGATATTCCTCGCCCCAACCTCCCCACCTGTGCAAAGGCAGGTGCTCTGTTTTTTGTCCTATCCCCATCATGGCCCAAGGAGGCCGCCCCCATGAACCCCTTCATCCGTTATCCTGTGCGATTCACCATCCCGTTGTTACTCCTGGTTTTGGCGTTTACAGGGAGCGGGGCCAGCTACCTGATTAACAGCGGTGCCAGAGCCAGGGTGATCGAGGAAGAGGCGATCCATTTTGTCACCAAAGTTATGGAGCGGAATCAGCACCGCCTGAATGAATCCCTGCAGAAGAAGGACATGGCGCGGCTGCGCCTGAATGTCGACCTCCTCACCCAGGAAAACGACCATGAAACAACCATGGTGGTGGACGAAAACCAGCAGATTATCGCCGCCTCGGATCCTGCTTGGCAGGGGTTGCCGATGGCAAAGACAGCCATCCATGGAGAAGGAAAAGAACAGCTTACCGATTTTTTCCGCATCATAGAAAAGCCTCCACAGGGAGCGGTCATACTCAGCCGGGACCGGCAAAGACTCTACGCCGTTTACCCGCTTGTCTTTCAGGAGAATCCAATCAGAATGGGTCTGCTCTACCATGAGCATGACCTGCGAGGGCTAAAAGAAACCGGACAGCAAATGCTGCGCCGGGATATAGGCTCATTTTTAGCCCTGTTCACAATCGCCGCCCTGTTTTTCTGGCTCTGCCTCTATCTGGTTTTTTACAGACGAATTCGCCTGATTATTGAGGCCATGGGACAATTCGGCCATGGAGACGACACGGCCCGATCCGCCCTTGCCGGAAACGACGAACTGGCAGAGGTTTCCCTCGCGCTGGACTCCATGCTGGATATCAAGGTCGCTGCGGAAAAGCAGATCCGTGAACAGGCACGGCTCCTCAAGCAACTGACCGACGGGCTACCGGTCCTCATCGCCTATGTGGACAAAGAGGAGCGCTACCGTTTCGTCAACCAGGAATTCGAAAACTGGTATTATCTGAAGCCGGAGCAGATCGTGGGCCGACAGGTCCGTGACCTGCTGGGCGAAGAGGGTTATGCTAAAATCACCGCCCATCTCCGCCAGGCCTTGAGCGGCAAGGTGGTGGAATATGAAGACAACCTCCCCACTGGTCATGAGGACGGCATCCGGCAGTTTCGCGCCACCCTGCTCCCCCATTTCGCAAACGGCAGCGGGGTGCAGGGCTGTTTCCTGCTGGCCCAGGACATCACCCAGCATAGAATAGACGAGGACCTGCTCCGTAAGGCCAAGGAGCAATGGGAGTGCACCTTTGACTCCATCCTCGATGAAATCATCACCGTGCACGACAAGGAGTTCCGCATCCTGCAGGCAAACTCCGCCGCAGCAAATTTCTTCGGCCTCCCCCGGGAGGAGATCGTGGGGAAATATTGTTACGAACTGTTCCGGGAGGAGAAGATTCCTTGCAGCGAATGCCCAGCCTATGCGGTTCGCCAGGATAGCCAAACCCACAGCGCAGAACTCTACCACGAACGATTAAAGAAAAATTTTCTCATAACCATCTCCCCCATGGTAAATGGGAAGGATGAGATCTTCGGCCTCGTGCATTCGGCTAAGGATATCACGAAATTCAAACAGTTGGAGCAACAGTTGCGCCAAGCCCAGAAGATGGAGGCCATCGGCACCCTGGCCGGCGGCATAGCCCACGATTTCAACAACATCCTCACCCCGATCCTTGGCTACAGCGAACTGGTTGTAGAGCAGTTGCCCACCAGCAGCGAGGAGCGTGGTTTGGTGCAGGAGATTTTGAGCGCGGGCAAGCGGGCCAAGGAGCTGGTTAAACAGATCCTCACCTTCAGCCGGCAGACCGAGCAGGAGCGGCAGCCGGTGCAGATCCACCTGATCATCAAGGAGGCGCTCAAGCTACTGCGCGCCTCCATCCCCACCACCATCGAGATCAAACAAAATGTTGTCGACTGTGGCATGGTGATGGCTGACCCAACCCAGATCCACCAGGTGCTGATGAACCTCTGCACCAATGCCTACCACGCCATGAGGGAAACCGGCGGGGAGTTGAATGTCAGCCTGTCGGTGGTCGAGCTCACGGCGCAGGACTATCTGGACAACCTGACCATGCAACCCGGACCACATGTAAAACTGAGCGTCCACGACACCGGCTGCGGCATGCCGAAAAATCTCATGGAACGGATTTTCGAGCCCTATTTCACCACCAAGAAGCTGGGCGAAGGAACAGGGCTGGGGTTGTCGGTGGGGCATGGCATCGTGCAGAGCCACCATGGCCATATCACCGTGTACAGCGAACCAGGCCAGGGCACCGAATTTCATGTCTACCTGCCCCAGGTGAAGGCGCAGAGCGAGGAGCTTGCCGAGGGAGCTGTACTCGAAGCAATTCCGCAAGGAAGCGGCACCCTCCTGGTGGTGGACGATGAGCCGACAGTTGGTCAGATGCTGCGACAGATGCTGCTCAGCCTGGGCTACGAGGTGGTACTTTGCGCCAGCAGCACCCAAGCGCTGGAGACCTTCCAGCGGGAAGGAAAACGGATCGATCTGGTGCTCACCGATATGGCCATGCCGGTGATGAACGGGGCAGAGCTGACCCGGCGGCTCAAACAGCTCAGCCCGGCCACACCGGTGGTCCTCTGCACCGGGTTCAGCGATACCATGGATGAGGACAAGGCCAAACGGATGGGGCTCGACGGCTTTCTGCTCAAGCCGGTTATCAAGCGTCAGCTTGCCCAGGCCATCCACGACGCTCTGCGGAAAAAAGACCCGTGCTGATCGATAAGGGTTTCATCCTGGCGGCTATTGTTTTTGTCGGTATGCTCTGCCAGTGGTTTGCCTGGAGGGTAAAGTTGCCCGCCATTCTCTTTCTGCTTTTTGCCGGGATCATAGCCGGCCCGCTCACCGGCTGGCTCAACTCCG
>CALMMG010000086.1 GCA_937868185.1 uncultured Pseudomonadota bacterium | reverse complement strand
AAAAGCTCTCCAACATGGAAGAGTTTGACATGCTGTACAAGATCGCCCCGCTACGCCAGCTGGTGGTGGACCCCAACTTCCTCAGCCTCTATGTGACCCAGTTCATCTGTGAAGATCTGGTGGAAAACGACAAGGTTCTGGACGTCTATGGCGACGACATGGAGATTTACCAAGTCGTAGAGTCTGTGTTCAAGGTGCTCCGCCCCAAGGACTGATCTAATCACAGAGAAGCGCAGACTTAGAAAATCTGCGCTTACATCGGTTGTTACTTCTTCGCCACTTCGCGCCTGTATCGTGGACCTGTGCGTTCCCTTGGTTATTCCAATCCCTTCATTTTTTGATCAGCTCTTCTTCCTGACCTGCTTCAGATCCAGATAGGTGTACCCCTTCAACCCCTTCTCATACTCGCCCAGGAGCCGCATGGCCTCATTGGGCCGCAGCCGGTCTTCCTTGATGGCGCTATCCACCTGACTTTTCATCTTCCGCTTCAAATCGGTGCCGGTGTACTGGACCAGGGCCAGCACCTTTTCCATGGTGGTGCCTTCGATGGTCTCCTCGATGTAGTAGCCTGACTCCTCATCCTCATCCAGAAAGACATGGGCCTCGTTCACCCGGCCAAAGAGATTGTGCAGGTCACCCATGATGTCCTGGTAGGCGCCGGTGAGAAACACCCCGAGATAATAGGGCTTGCCGTTGAGATCATGGAGCGGCAGGGTGTCCACCCCCTCCTCGTAGAGGTTGATGAATTTGGAGACCTTGCCGTCGGAATCGCAGGTGATATCAGCCAAGGTTCCCCTCCGTTTTGGCTCCTCGGTCAGCCGGTGCAGGGGCATGATCGGGAAGAGCTGCCCGTAGCCCCAATGATCGAGCAAGGACTGGAATACGCTGAAATTACAGAGATACTGGTCGGAAAACTTGCTCTCCAACTCGACAATATCGTCGGGCTTGTACTCGGCATCCTTAAAATGCTCAAGCACCCTGGCACCGGTGAGCCAGAAAAGCTTCTCCACCTCCGCCTTCACTTCCAGGCCGATGAGCCCCAGCTCGAAATGAACCTGGGTCTCTTCCTTGTTGTGCAGGGCATCGTGGTAGGCCTCCAGCGGGTTGCTGGGATTGACATGGGTGTAGTTGTACCAGGCCTCATTCGCCAGTTTATGGCTGATCTCCGGTTTGGCAGGCTCCTGGGCATGTTCCATCTTCTTGATGTCGCCGAAGGTCTCCACCACCAGCACGGAATGGTGCGCCACCACGGCCCTCCCCGACTCGCTGACGATCACCGGATGTTCGACCCCCTGGGAATCGCAGACATCCATGATGTTGTAGACGATATCGCGGGCGTATTCATTCAGGGAATAGTTGATGGAAGAATGGAAAGTGGTGCGGCTACCGTCGTAATCCACACCCAAGCCCCCGCCGACATCGATGTACTCCAGGGCATGACCGATCTGCCGGATCTTGGCATAGAACATGGCCCCCTCCCGCACCGCCTTCTTGATCGTAAGAATGTCCGGAATCTGAGAGCCGCTGTGAAAATGGACGAGCTTGAGGCAATCGGCAAGGCCGGCTTCTTTCA
>CALMMG010000085.1 GCA_937868185.1 uncultured Pseudomonadota bacterium | reverse complement strand
CTCGATAGATTCACGAATCTGCCGCTGACTGACGATATCCGGATCAAAAACAACTACTGCAGACTCCGTGGCCAGATTCACCTGCATGCTCTGCACTCCGGCCATATTCCCCACCACCTTTTCTATCCGGGCGGCGCAGGAAGCGCAGGTCATCCCACCAAGAGACAGAGCCAACCTGACGTCCTTTTCCGGCAGCATCAACTCAAAACCAAGGGTTTTAACGATTCCCGCAATATCCGCCAGACTGAGCCGACTGATGTCCCACTCCACTTCCAGGCTCTCGGCTGCGAGATTCACTGCTGCTGTCCGAATACCCTCAGTGGAGCCAAGCACTTTTTCAATACGGGAAGAACAGGAGGCACAGTGCATGCCCCGGATGGCGACCCGCTGCTTTTCGGTTGACGGTGTCATGGATACCCCTTTGCTTATCCTTCCCTTTTATTGTAACGAATCGGTTAAAAAATCTTTGCGTCCGGCAATAATTTAGTTTTCTATATAATACTTCACAAGCCTCAACCATAAACACACACCAAGGAGCACCCCATGCCAACCATCCAGATCAAAGGAATGCGCTGCGGCCACTGCGTGGCCTCAGTCACTTCAGCGCTCAACGCCATCGACGGAATCAGCGAGGTAAACATCTCCCTCGAAAAGAACGAAGCATCCTTCAACCAAAGCAACGAAGTACCGATGGACACTATCAAAAAAGCCATCGCCGCCATCGGCTTCGAGGTAATAGACTAAAAACAACCCGCGCCGCCTCTGACCGGGACGGCGCGGCAAAAAACTCACAACACCATAACCACCGCCTGATGCCCTTTAAAGGCAAGGTGCTGGGCTTCACGGTCCTCTGCGCTGACCACGACAAGCTCCACATCGAGACACAGATACTTGCCGCCGCTGCTCGTATTAGATAGAGAGACCAGACATTCCCTCGCCTGAACGACCTCAGCGATAGCCGCCCGCAACTCCTCCTTTTCCCTGCCAATGATCTTGTACACCCAGGGGCAAGGGTACGTCAGCTCGACCTTCTGCTTGCAACCATTCAACAACACGACTCGCCTCCATATTCTTCTCTCGTCTGCCCGGGAAACTCCCCGAAAAACCCATCATACCAGACCCAGCTCTCTTCGCCAACACACACTAACCCCGGAACCTCTGGAGTTTGTTTCCCCCTATAAAAAAAGAGTTGAATTTCTCGACAATATTCTGACATAGTATTTCAAGAACTAACTATTTTTTTGGCCTCATTACTGAATTCTTACAGGTATGTCTATGGCACAATCACGATTATTTGCCGTCTTACTGATGCTTGCCCTCCACCTCTCCTTCGCCCAAGTTGTGATTGCAGAAGAGTTGCCCGCCTCTTATTCCCTGGGCAAACAGTATTTGGACCAGGGCCGGTTCGAGGAAGCGTACACCGAGCTACACAAAGCTTTCCTTATGGAACCAGGGCACCCAGACCTTAATTTCCAGCTTGGCCGGGCCGCCTTTGAAACCGGACGATTCGAGGAAGCGGTCATGGCCTACGAGCGGGTTCTCATGGCCGACCCGGAGGCATCCAGGGTCAAGCTCGAGCTGGCCCGCGCCTATCTCCAACTCGGCACCAGAGAGGTAGCCAAGCAGTATTTCAAGGAGGTTCTCGCCACCAACCCGCCGGAACAGGTGTGGAAGAATATCGAAACCTTCCTCGCCTCCATTGATGCCTCTGAGCAGAAACATTTTGTCAACGGCACCTTCACCCTTGGCCACGCCTGGGATGACAACGCCCGTTCCGCCCCGGCAAGCAGCCTGATCTCCACAAATTTTGGCGATTTTTTGCTTAACGGCCAGAGCGCCACCCCACAGAGCGACCAGATCAACGCCGCCACCCTGGTCCTCAACCACATCTATAAAAACGAAGAATACCCCTTCATGTGGAAAACCGCGGCAACCTCCTACAATGCCCTGTACCAGAGCCTCCACGATCTTGATGTGAACTATCTGGGCTTGACCACCGGCCCGGTTTTCCAGAAAGACAGCTATATCTGGGATGTGCAGGCGCTCGGCACATACATTGATGTCGAGCATGACCGTTACCAAAACTCCTTCGGGGCAGCCTCATCCTTGACCTACTTTTTCTCGAAAAATATTATGGGCACCTTTGCAATCAAGGCCGAAGAAAAAAACAATTACGTTGACGCAGGCCGGGACGCGCTTAATCTCCTTGTAACGGCAGGTCCAGTTCTTTTGGTTGGCCCGAATCGACTGAGCCTTCTTTTTTCCAAGGAAAAAGAAAACGCCGACAACGAAACATACAGCTACGACCGCTTCGGTTGGAAACTCCGCTATGATCGCAGCCTGCCCTACGATTTTGCCATTTTTGCCGGGCTGGGCTACACCATATCCGATTATGATGCCCCCCAACTCCCGCTTTTCTCGGTTTGCCGCAACGACGAGGTCCAGGAGCTGACTGCGGGAGTCTCCCGCCTGCTCTGGCAGGATACCGCCAGAAATCAGGCGCTTATCCTGCAGTTGGCACATACCTACACCAACTCGGATTCCAACATTGATCTCTATACCTACCGAAAGAATGTAACCGAACTCAACCTCACCGTGAGCTTTTAAGCAGCGAGGGCCGTATGAAAAAAAATGCCTCCTTTCCGACCATCGTCCTGTTCACCCTGCTGTGCCTGGCCGCCCCTCTCTCCTCCGCCTACGCCGAAATCCAGGGGGTGGCCACTGTTGTCGCCCTTCGTGGGACGGTGGTTGCTCAAGGCAAGAGCGGCCCAGGCCGTAATCTGAGCCTCAAAAGTCAGATTTACCAGGAAGATGTGCTAAAAACTGACAAGACCGGCCAGTTGCAGATCATGTTCCCCGACAACAGTATCATCAGCCTTGGCCGGGACAGCGAAATGAAGATCTCCGAATACCGCTGGCAGCCAGAACAAAAAGACGGCGCCCTCAGAACCCAGGTCAAGGAGGGCACCTTCCGGGTGATGGGCGGGGCGCTGGCCAAGGACGCTCCCCAGAATTTCAAGACCGAAACCCCTACCGCCACCATTGGCATCCGTGGCTCTATGTATACGTTTATGTCTACCAAAGACTCCCTTTCCGTTCTCTTCCAAGGCGGCAAAGGCATAGAAATCTTCAATGACCTGGGTAAGGTAATCATCACCACCCCCGGTTTCGGCACCCATGTTGTGCTGAACGCCCCGCCCGCACGGCCGACCAAGTTCACGGAACAGGAACTCAACAACCTGAACCGGGGACTTAACGGCAATGGCGGCCCTAGCGGCTCAGACAATGGCGCTCCGCCACTCGCGGGGACCATTTCACCACCCCCACCGACAGCGCCATTACCCCCGCCCCTGCCACCATACACTGAACCATACATACCCCTGCCCACGACTCCCCCCACCGACGGCATTTTTCGCTTCGATGGAACGATCGTCGGTGTAGACACAGACTCTTCCGGTACGATTATCGACTCCTTCACCAACAGCATGTCCATGGGAGTAAACTGGCATAACCACAGAATCCTTGGCGTTGCCTATGACGATCAAGGCGATAAGCCGGTCTTCTTCTTCGGTTCAGCGAACGGCCCAGTTATTTCTGATCTCACAATACTAGGCGCTGACTTTGGCTTTGGCTGGCTGAACAGTGTCGGTATTAATTCAGGAAGCGGCACTGGTGTTTTTGCGGGCGCGGCCTATGACCTATTCGCCTTTGCCGCCACCGGGAATACATACCTTATGCCACCACTAGCAACCCCAAGCGTCTATAGTTCCTGGACTGCGGCAGGCGCCGGCCAGCAGGTGCCTGGAGCACTGACCCCGGTTGCCCCCACTGGCACGGAGACCTGGCAGGGCTTTGTGACCGGCCAAAGCATGAAGATCGCTGACACATCCACCGACCACGCCATATATCAAAGCGATCCAGGCAGCTTCACCATGACGGTGAACAAAGATGCGGGCACTATCAACGGCGTCATGACTCCGGGCGCCCCTCTAATGTTACTTAATGAAACCAGCTTTGATAACATCTCCGGCTTGACGATAGGCGGGGACGCGACTAAGTCGGTCTATCTCCGCGACGATCTCATAGCCGCACTGATCACGGGAGGCGGTGGCTCCCCCACCTTAGGTCCGAATGGTAGTAGTTTCATGGTGGTGGCCGACCCATCGGAGCAATTTTCCAGCTACGTCACCTGGGGCTACTGGCAGATCGCTTACCACGATACAGCTAGTAATACCGACCGCATTATGCCGTCCCTGTGGATTGCAGGCAAACCCACCATCGACATGCCCACTAACTTAACCGGGACATACAACGGCACGGCCATTGGCACAGAATACAATTTAAGCGTAGGCGGCCAAGCGTCCATAATCGGCACCTGCGCTCTTACTGCCAACTTTGGTTCAACCACAGGCACAGGTGCAGTCTCCGGCAACATCTATTTTACCGGGGTTACTCTGCCCATTTCCACTGGCGCTATTACTTCAAATCAGTTCACAGCGGCTATCTCCGATGGCAGCACCATTACTGGCTCTGTCAAGGGAGGATTTTTCGGACCTGCTGCCAGTACGGTAGGCGGCAACTTCAGTGCCAAAGATGGCACCAACATGAAAGCGTATCTAGGCATCTTTGGAGGCAATCGCGGTCCATTGTTTGCCCCATAGACATGAACACCTCACGACTCAAATCGTTCTTCTCTCTTTCCCCCTTCAAGGTCGGCTGCCTGGTAACCCTGGCAGCCGTCCTGCTTTTCGCTTCCTTTGGCCAGCAGAAGCCGGATTTTTTAGAATCCCTTGACAACCGGTTGACCGACACCATGTTCCGCTGGCGAGGTACGATCAAGCCTGCCCAGCCCATTGTCATTGTCGACATCGACGAAAAAAGCCTGCGGGCCATTGGCCAATGGCCCTGGCCGCGCAACACTGTGGCCAAAATGATCCAAAACCTTGGCGCAGGCGGAGCAAAGGTCATCGGCCTGGATATCGTCTTTGCCGAGGCGGACCGCACCTCTCCGAAAAACTTTGTTGATGAATTACAGCAATTTTTACCGGTTCAGCTCCCACCTGAAAGACTGGCTGAACTGAAAGCCAGAGAGGCTCTTGATCACGATCTCGCACTGGGCAAGGCCCTTGCCACCACTCCCTCAGTCCTAGGCTATGTCTTCCAAACCAAGGATGACGGCCTGAAAAATCAAGCGGATATCCCTTTCCCCTCAGGAGCAACCCGCCTTGTTCCCAGCAACACCAGCTACAAAGATATCTCCTTACTCCGGGCCTACCGGGCCATCACCAACGTAGTGACCGTTGCCCAAGGCCAGAGTGAAGGTTTTTTCAATGTTTTTCCCGATGCCTCTGGCACGGTGCGCAAGGTTCCGCTCTTCATGATGATGGACGGCATACCCTACCCATCCCTTGCCCTGGAAATGCTGCGCATTGGCAGCGGGGCGCAGGAGTCGACCATTCAAGTCTCCCGACAGAAGAATACCAGCCCCCGGGGTATCCTCGGAGTTGAGGTTGGTTCAATTTTTATCCCCACTGACGAAAAAGGCCAGCTTACCGTTAATTTCAGAGGGCCGGGCCAGACCTATCCCTACCTTTCCGCAGCGGACATTCTGACAGGAAAAGACCTGGACCGGGTGCAGGGCAAGTTTGTCCTCATCGGCACTTCCGCCGCCGGTCTTCTTGATCTTAGAGCCACGCCCTTTTCCAACATCTACCCTGGGGTTGAGGTTCATGCCAACATAATCGACAACATCCTAAGCCACGACCCCTTCACCCATGACATCTTCAGCGAAATCGGCATCACCTACGTTCTGCTCCTAATCGGCGGTCTGTGCTTAAGCGCACTTCTCACCTATACCAGCCCTTTAGTCGGAGGCCTTGGCGGTCTGCTGCTTGTCGTAGGGACCATCGCCGGCAACTATCTTTTCTTTTTCAGCCATAACCAACTTCTCGGCCTTTCCTATCCACTGCTGGCCATCCTTGCCATTTTCCTAGTGGTCACCCTGTTCAACTACTTTTTTGAAGGACAGAAAAAACGCTTCATCAGCGCGGCCTTTGGCCACTATGTCTCCCCGCAGATCGTCCATCAGCTCATGGAGCACCCGGAAAAGCTCTCCCTGCAAGGTGAACAGAAGAACCTGACCGTGCTTTTTTCCGACATCCGGGGCTTTACCACCATCTCCGAAAAGATGACATCCGAAGAACTTGGCCACTTCATGAACGAATACCTCACGGCCATGAGCAATATCGTGCTGGAAGGCAAGGGAACCGTTGACAAGTTCATCGGCGATGCTATCATGGCCATCTGGGGCGCCCCCCTAGAAGATGCCGAGCACGCCGCCAACAGTGTACGGGCGGCATTCCGAATGATGACTGAGCTCGAGATCCTCCGGACGGATTGGGAGAAACGAGGATTACCCGGCATTGATATTCGCATCGGTATCAACACCGGGGTTATGAGCGTAGGCAACTTTGGCAGTGACCAGCGCTTTGCTTACACGGTCATGGGCGACAACGTCAATCTTGCCTCCCGACTGGAAGGCGCTAGCAAAATCTACGGCACCAATATTATCATCTCGGAATTCACCAAGGCCGAGCTGGGAGAAAGGTTTTACTGCCGATTCCTTGACCAGGTCCGGGTTAAGGGCAAAGATGTCCCGGTGCGAATATACGAGCCCCTCTGCGAGGGCGAACCAGAGCCGGCATTAAAAATGGAAGCAGAGACCTTTGCCAAGGCTTTGGACTATTACGCAAACCAGAAGTTTCAGGAGGCAGTGGAAATCATCCGATCCCTCAACGAGGCAAAACCCATGATGCTCTACAACCTCTACCTCGACCGGATCGCCCATTATCAGAAAGAACCCCCGCCCCCAGACTGGGACGGCTCTTATACTTTCACCAGCAAATAGAATCCACACTTGGAGCATTACCATGCAGCAAACCATTTACGACCTTATCATCATCGGCGGCGGCCCAGGCGGCTACACTGCAGGCATCTATGCCCAGCGGGCTGCCCTCAAAACAGTGCTTATCGAAAAAGGCATCCCAGGCGGCCAGTTAAACAATACCGATGAAGTAGAAAACTGGCCCGGGACCGAAAAGATTAGCGGGGCGGAATTGGCAATTAAATTTTCCCAGCATGCCGCCGTCTACGGCCTTGAGGTGATGAACCGTGAGGTTGTAGCTATTGAACCTGGGCTTGGCCTCCATACCGTCACCCTTGACAACGGCGAAACACTCGCAACCCACGCAGTAATTCTTGCCACCGGCGGTAGCCCAAAAAAAATGGGCATTCCAGGGGAAGACAAATATTATGGCCGGGGGGTTTCTTACTGCGCTGTGTGCGACGGCTTCTTTTTTCGCGACAAGACCGTGGTGGTGGTGGGCGGCGGCGACAGCGCTCTGGAGGAATCCCTGTATCTGACCAAACTCGCCAAACGGGTGTACATCGCCCACCGCCGGGACGCATTCCGCGCCGGAATGATTCTTCAGAAAAGGGTACTGAATGAAAAACGGATCACCGTTCTCTGGAACACGGTTCTGGCAGAAATACAAGCCGATGCCCAGGGAGTGAACGGGGTGATGACAAAAAATACCCAAGATGGGACAACCTCCACCCTTGCCACCGATGGGGTCTTCGTCTTTATCGGCTTTGAACCGAACAACGGGCTGGTTCCGGCGGGCACCAGGATGAATGCCAACGGCTATGTGATTGGAGATGACAAATGCGAGACCAACACTCCGGGCATCTTCGCCGTCGGCGATCTCAAGGAAAAATACGCCAAACAAATCGTTACTGCCGCAGCGGATGGCTGCACCGCAGCCTTGGCTGCCGCCCATTATGTGGAGAACAAGAAAGCAGGCTTGTGAATATCAGGCAGAAACCGGAATCGCCCTGACTACAGCCACACCTGTCCCGTTTTTTTCTCGCCCCTTTTGAAAAAATACAACAAAATCACCCCGGCCACAAAACCGCCTACATGAGCCCACCAGGCAACCCCACCTTCGACCAGTCTCCCCACAGCGGCCTGCTGGGCAGCCCCTTGCATAAACTGCATGAGAAACCAGACACCGATAAAAAAATAGGCCGGAATCTCCACCAAATAAAATAGGATGAAGATCGGAATAAAGGTAAGAATCCTGGCGCGTGGGAACAGGAGAAAATACGCACCAAGCACCCCGGAGATGGCACCGCTCGCCCCGATCATTGGGGCCTGGGCCTGAGGATTGGCCCAAAACTGGACTAAGGCCGCAGCAACCCCGCAGAGAAGATAAAACAGCAGATAGCGGCCATGCCCCATCCGGTCTTCCACATTATCGCCAAAAATCCACAGCATCCAGAGATTGGAAAAGATATGGAGCAGGCCGCCATGAAGAAACATGGCGCTAAAGACCGGAAAATAACTGCCAAGGGACATGGCATTTTCTGCCTGTTCGGCGGCAAAACGAGCCGGAACAAAACCATGGGCGACGATGAATCCTTCCATTTCCGGCCCAAGACTTAGCTGATAGACAAAGCACAAGATATTAACGATGATGAGCCAGAGATTGACAACAGGAAAGTGGCGGGAGGGGATATCATCTTTTAAGGGGAACATGCCTCGGCAATTCCCCTTCAGGCCTGATCGACGTGGACGCTATCCGGATCAGACAAAGGCAGTATAAAATAAAAATTATTCCCTTCTTCCGTGGCCTCGTAGCCTGCCACTCCGCCATGAATTTCCACCACCTGCTTGACAAAAGCCAAACCATGCCCGGTTCCGGGCTCGGCCTTAACCCCTTCTCCCCGAACACCATCGGCAAAAACGGTTTTCACATCGGCCTCGGAAAGATGGGTCCCGGTGGTAAACACGTTAAACTTGACCGCAGCCTTGCCAGGACCGAAATAATCAGGAAGCAACTCGCGACCATAAGCCACGGCCTTACGGACCTCCCCATTGCGGTTCGTTATTTCACTGGTGTACTTCACCGCGTTGGAAAAAAGATTAGCATAGACCTGCGAAAGCAACCCGACATCAACCCGCAGAAAGAGTTCTTCTTCCTGCATATCCTCGGGTTTTTCCACTACAATTCCCCGGGCTCCGAATCTGCTCAGGTAATGATCAAGCTGCGGAGAGACAATCTCCCGATCAATGGCGCATTTCCTGGGATGCAACACAAAACGGCCTTGGGCAAAGTGATCCCGCCGAAACAGACTCTCCAGAAAAAGGCTGTAATTGGCATGGTGCTCCAGCAACTCCCGATGGTTCTCAAGGAGGCTTCGGTGCAGGGAACTTACCTTGCTGATCACTAGCTCACAGCTCCCGCTGGGCACACCCTGGGCGGCCTTGAACCCGGCAATCATCTTCTCCAGCTCGTCAATATCCCCGATGCGGGCCTTGAGCTGATTAAACAGATGTTTAAAATACATGTTGGGGGTGATGACGTTGTGTTCGATGTCCATCACCAGATTGTTGATGAACCGAAGATGCCTAATATTTTCGTATGAAATAAGACGGTTATGCAGATTGTAACCGATACGGTTTGCGTATTTACGCAGAAAAAAACGATCGGCCTGGGAAATTTTCTCAAGGGGATACACCTCAAGAACCCCCATGACCTGTAAGTTGATCGGTTGCATCCCTTCATCCTGCGTGTCAGGGGATGGCTTGCAATGAATCGGCACCAACAGCGAGTGCTCGCTCTCGTAACTTTTAAAGGTCAAGCGCACATAAGCCGGAGCAGCAACCGGCTTCGCCAGCAGCCCTTTCCGGCTTTCGCAAACAAGAACCAGCTTTTCCTGATCTTTGTCAAAGAAATAGAGCCGACTGTGCAACCCGAGAAACTCAGAAAGAGCAGCAACGCAAACCCTATAAAAGTCCTCGTTGGAGTCGAACTCTTGGGCAAGATCAAAAAAGGCACGCAACAGGTCGTTCTGGGCAGGGCTGAGGTTATAGCTCGCATAGCTACGCTGCTTTTCCCTAATCCGCAGCCTGATCTGCTGCAAATCCATACATGAATGAAGTTCCTGGTTCATGATCTTCCTAACCGGAAAGAGCTCGCTGCATGCTTCCTGATCTCCTGAAAATATCCTATCACAGGGACGGCACAGGAGAAAAACTAATTCCGACCAACAAGCACGATTTCATCAGCCCCGCTTTTTTCGGCCAGGTGCACATGCACGTGTTCATCGGTTTTAACCGGAATATCCATTCCCACATAATCGGGCTGGATCGGCAACTCCCGCCCGCCCCGGTCTACAAGGACAGCCAGTTGAATGCACAGGGGCCGACCGATATCCATCAAGGCATCCATGGCGGCACGGATAGTGCGGCCCGTAAAAATAACATCGTCAACCAAAACTACGACCATCTCTTCCACGGGAAAAGAAATACTAGTTTTTTTGACGATGGGATTCTGGCTGGCCAGGCTCCAATCGTCGCGATAAAGTGTGATATCCAGGGTGCCGGTGGGCAGCACAATCTTCTCTCTGTCCTGGATCAGCTTCTGGATACGATCGGCGAGAAAGACTCCGCCGGTATGGATGCCGATTATGGCAAGATTAGCGACTCCATGGTTGTTTTCCACGATCTGCAGGGCAATCCGGTGCAATGATCGGTCTATATCCTCTGCCGACATGATCCGTTTTTCCATCTTTTTTCCTCCAGGGATTCAAAGAGTTTCCGGCCAAAAAGAATCAATACCCCGCGTCACCACAGTGTTGATCGCCTCAGGATATGCTTCGCATTCCGCAGCAAAAACCCGGGTTGCAATATCCTCGGGCGTGTCTGCCTCGTCAAGGGCCACGCATTTCTGGACTACAATCGGTCCCTCGTCATACACCTCATTGGCGAAATGAACCGTGCAGCCGGTCACTTTAACCCCACGTGCCTTGACGGCCCTATGTACCCGCATGCCATACATCCCCGCTCCGCAAAAAGAAGGAATCAGGGAAGGGTGAATATTGAGCACACCCCGCCGCAGATTGGGAGGAGGCTGATAGAGCTTCAAATACCCGGCCAGCAGCACCAGTTCGACCCCGTACTCTTGCAATATGGCGTTGATGGCACCATTGTCTTTGGCATGAAAGACAGGATACCCGTATTTTTGGGCCTTAGTCAGACCAAGGGCGTCCGGCAGGTTGGAAATCACCACCTCGATACTCCCCTGCATGGTGCCGGCGGCAATCCGTTCGTGGAAGTTGTCGAGGGTCCTGCCGGAGCCGGAGAGTAATACCGCCATCTTCATGGGCACCACCTACTGGAAATAGGAATTGGTTTCGACATCCACGGTATTCAGCCAGTTGACGATAGCGGTGTCGTAGGTGCTGGTCAAGGCAAAGACTTTTACCGCCAGACGGAAGCGGGTCTTGATCGTAGTGTTGCCGGTGGCCTTGATCTCAGCCAGCACCTGCGGGTAATCGGCCGGATCAACGATCACGGTGACATCCTGAAAATTCTTAGCGCTTGAGCGCAGCATGGTGGGGCCGCCAATATCGATATTTTCAATGGCATCACCCAAAGTACAGGCCGGGTTAGCCACGGTTTTTTCAAAGGCGTAGAGATTGACCGCCACCAGATCGATGGCCTGCAA
>CALMMG010000084.1 GCA_937868185.1 uncultured Pseudomonadota bacterium | reverse complement strand
TTCACCGAAAACTTCATCCTGCCCATGTCCCACGACGAGGTGGTGCACGGCAAGCGCTCCCTGCTCTTCAAGATGCCAGGCGACATGTGGCAGAAATTCGCCAACCTGCGGCTGCTCTTCTTCTTCCTCTGGACCCATCCGGGCAAGAAGCTCTTCTTCATGGGGGCGGAATTCGGCCAGATCTCCGAGTGGTACTGCAAGGTAAGCCTGGACTGGCATTTGACCGAACAAAACACCATGCACCAGCAGCTGCAAAAATTCGTCCAACAGTTGAATGTGGTCTACAAGGACACCCGCCCCCTCTGGGAGATTGATTTTTCCTACGACGGATTTCGCTGGATCGATTTCAAGGATGTGGACAACAGCATCATCGCCTTCTGCCGCCAGGGTAAAAAGAAAAAAGACCATGTGGTCTGCCTGCTCAACTTCACCCCCCAGGTTCTGCACGACTACAAACTCGGGGTGCCTGCCGCAGGGTGGTACCAGGAAATCCTCTCCACAGACACCGCTGAGTTCGGCGGCAGTAACGTGTACAACCCGGACCACAAGCAGGCCATTGCCGAGCCTTACGGCGAAGCCCCGTTCCATATCCTGGTCTCGGTTCCGCCCCTTGGGGGCATCATGGTAAAGCCGGTATAAATGAGGGCGAATATGGACTGTGACAGCAGGCTACCGACCGGAAATGACAAGATGAAAAAAGCCCTGCGCTGGATGAGTGAAGAGTTGCTCAATAATCCGCAGAAAAAACGGGGCATGGTGATCAAAGAAGCGGAGATCCGCTTTGATCTTTCCCCGGCGGAATGTGAATTTTTGTCAAAAAATTTTAGTGAAACCGCCCCCTGCTGATCCGCCTGTCGCCCCTTCGCCTATTATCGCGGCAACTCAAACCATTGCTGGTAGCAGCTGGCCAACTCCGGCCAGGAAAATTTATTGGTCAAGGTGTGAGCCTCTTGTAGCCCCAGCCTTCCCAGCTCCAAGGCTGCGCGAAGCTCCTGGGCAAAAGCCGCATCCTCGTAACAGAATTCCGGAGCAAATAGCTCCCGATACGATAACCGATTCGGCACCAAGGGGCGACAGCCGGTGCGCAGCGCCTCAAGCACCGCCATGCCGTAAAATTCGTGGTTGGCCGTAGAAACGACAATATCTCCCTGACAGAGCAACCTGCAGTACTCCTGCCGATCTTCTGCATAGCCAAAATGAATAATATGCCGGGCAAGCCTCTCGGCTGCCTGGGCAAAAACAGGCGGCTGACTTCGGAATGATTCTCCCAGCACGATCAGGCCAAAGGGGACACCCTGCTCGGCATACCCGTACAGGGTGTTAAAGAACAGCTCCGGGTTCTTGTCGTGCTCCCAACGGTGGTTCCAGACCAGAACCGGCGGGCTGCCCGTCTGCCTTTTATCCAAGCAGGAGTCAACCCCGCTGAAATCCAAGCCCGGGGGGAGGATAACCGCCTTGACGCGGATCGCCTCCTCGTACCCCGCCAGAGACATGTCCGGCATCTTTGCCAAAAGCTCCCGACAACCCGCCAGGAATGAATCCAGATTATACTGTGAGTTAAAGGCAAGCCTCTCCGAGGCCAGGGCCGTGGTGAGATTGGTCAGACCGAAATGCACATCACGCGCTTCAGATGCCTGCACCGGATAGGCGAACTGGTTTTCGTGGAAATAGGTCAGAACCGGAATGTTACGCAGGTGTGATGGCAACAGGCCACGCAGGGCAGCGACATCTACCAGGGAAGAACAGAGAATCCGGTCAAAGGTCTTGGCTTTGTATTGCGGATCGGTAGCCAAAACCCCGGCAAAATGAGGGGCCGCAAGACGCATCCGCCACTTCCAGCTGTGGGCGGGGAGGGTCAGCAGGTCAAAGGAATAGGGAAGATGGTGGGTAAGCCCGGCAAGAAACGCCTTGTGCGATCCGCCGTAATAGGGCTCAAGGACAAGGATATTCATAGCCGCCCTGCTCAGGCTATTTTTTTCAGATGCTGATAGGCCTCATTCAGCTCTTTCATCTTCTCCTCAGCCACCCGCCGAAACTCTTCGCCCAGATGCGCCACCTTGTCCGGATGATACTGCATGCTCAGTTTCCGATAAGCGCTTTTGATCTGTTCAGGCGAGGCCCCCGGCGCCAAACCAAGTATTTCATAGTACTGGGTCTCGCTCTTCCCCTGTCCGGGGAAGGCACGACCACCGCTGCCGCTCACATATTTGCTGCGGATGGCTTGGTGGTCATAAGCGGCAATCTCGAGAAAATCGGCAATGGTCTGCACCATAGCCAGTTCCTGAGCAGAGACCTGGACATTGGTGTACAGCACCTGATAGATCAGCTCCAGCAAGATCAAGCGGGGTTCATAGACGAAATGGTTCTTGAACTCGACCAGCATGGCCTCAAGAGAATCCTGGGAGGCAAGTGCGTCCTGGATCAGGTCGCGCACCCAGTACATCTGGCTTTGGTTGTATCGGAGATGATCGCGAAAGAAATTCTCGATGGGCCCAAGTTCGGCCTTGGTGACAACCCCGTCTGCCTGGGCAATCCGAATCAGGATATTGACCAACAGAAAGACAAACTGGTTATGGCTTTCCGTCTGGGATTGTTCGTAGCGGCTGGCCATCCGCCGGATATACTGGGAAAAACCCCATATCCCGACAAAGACCATCAGGACGAGAATTACTCCTGTAAAAAAAAGAAATCCCAGAACATCAAGGATGAGAGGGGCGCCGCCCATGGCGAACAGGAGCAAGGCAACAACCAGAAGAAACCCGCCACAACCCGGCGGCTTATGTCGACGATACACAATCATAACGACCTCAAACCTTTATCAGAAAAAAACGCGCCATACCTTCTACGCCTCACCCTCGGCAAACAGGGCCTCGACAAACTCGCCGGGCTCAAAATCCCGCAGATCCTCCATCTGTTCCCCGATACCGATGAAACGGATGGGGATATTAAACTCATGGCAGATATTGATCACAATGCCGCCCTTGGCAGTTCCGTCAAGCTTGGTCAGGGCCAAGCCGGTAACATCCACGGCCTCGTTGAACAGCCGCGCCTGGGAGATAGCGTTCTGCCCGGTGGTGGCGTCAAGCACCAGCAGGATTTCGTGGGGCGCGCCAGGGATCTTCTTATCCATAACCCGCTTGATTTTTTTCAGCTCTTCCATGAGATTGACCTTGGTGTGCAACCGACCCGCTGTATCAACCAGCACCACATCAAAATTGCGGGGCTTGGCATAGTCCAAGGCATCGAACACCACGGAGGACGGATCAGCCCCGGCCTGCTGAGCCACAACCTCGACCCCAACCCGTTTGCCCCAGATCTGCAACTGCTCGCTGGCCGCGGCCCGGAAGGTATCCGCCGCCACCAGCAGCACCTTTTGCCCTGCCTGGGTAAACTTGTGGGCCAGCTTGCCGATGGTCGTGGTCTTGCCCACCCCGTTGACCCCCAGCACCATGACGACAAAGGGTCCCTGTGCAGGCAAGGCAAGATCCGCAGGCCGATCCGCATTGCGCAGATAGCCGAGGATCATCTCTTTCAGTGCTTTTTTAAGAGCCTGCCCATCCGCCAGTTCGTTACGCTTCACCTGCTCCCTGGTTTTATCAAGGAGTTCCTGGGTGGTGTTGGCGCCGATATCCGCCATGATCAGGATCTCTTCCAGATCCTCAAGCAGCGCGGCGTCGATCTGCTTCTTGCCGAGGAAAAGCGCGTCGATCTGGCGGACAAAGGTTTTCCGTGTACGGGACAGCCCATCCTTGAGCCGCAGGAAAAAGTTGCCCCCATCCTCCTGTTGCCCAGCAGCTTCCGCGGCAGGGGCAGCAGCCTCTGCTCCCGCACCCTGTTCCGGCGGCAATACCTGCGCGCCGCCGATTTTCTTCTTAAACCAACTCAGCATTATTGATCCCTCTCAAGGCGTCTTCGCCGTTATATTCTCCAACACTTCCACAATCCGGCTGATCACCCAGTTCGGGGTGGAGGCCCCAGCCGTTACCCCTACCCGGCCATAGCGCGCCAGAGCCTGAGGCTCAAGATCCGTTTCCGACTCCACCATGAACACCGGGCAGCCCAGACTTTCGGCAATCTCCCCCAGCCGTTTGGTGTTGGCGCTGGTCTTACCACCCACCACCACCAACGCCTCAACCTCCTGGCAGAGCTGGCGCACTTCCTCCTGCCGTTTATGGGTGGAGTCGCAGATGGTGTTAAACACCTCGCCCCCGGGATATTTTTGCAAAATCAACTCTTTGAGCCGTTCAAAAAGATGCTCGTCCTGGGTGGTCTGGCTGACGATGATATACGGCCCGTCCAGCCGCAGGGCCTCGACATCCGCCTCACTGTTCACCACCTGCCCGGTGTTGCCGGCATAGCCCATGAGCCCTTCCACCTCGGCATGATCCC
>CALMMG010000083.1 GCA_937868185.1 uncultured Pseudomonadota bacterium | reverse complement strand
CGCCAAGTTTGCGGTTGCGGGCCGCATCGCTCCGGTAGAAGCGCTCGAACAACCGTGGCAGATGCTGGGCTGCGACCCCGGTCCCGAAATCCTGGACCTCGATGGCGATTTTTTCACCGTCTCGCTGTTCGGCCCGGATCAAAAGCCTGCCGCCCTCGTCGCTGTACTTGATGGCGTTGACGATGAGGTTGGTGACCGCCTGTTCGAGCAGGGGGGTGTTGAGGGGGGCGGTCAGGTCATCCGGGGCAACAAGTTCGATGTTAATTTTTTTCTCGGCGGCCTTGAGTCCGCAGGTCTCGATGGCCCTGCGCAGGGGGGTGATTATTTTTTCTTCCGTGAGCACCAGCTCGGTCTGCTCGTTTTCCTGCTCCAGCCGGGAGAGGGCGAGGAGATCTTCGATGATGGCGTGCAACCGTTTTGACTGTTTGGCGATTATTCCGACAAATTTGCGGGCGTCCTCGGGACTCTCCAGCGCCCCGTCCAGCAGGGTTTCGGCAAACCCTTCGATGGAGGTGATCGGGGTTTTCAGCTCATGGGAGACATTGGCCACGAAATCGCGGCGCATGTTTTCCAGTCGGCGCAGGTTGGTGACATCGTTGATGACGATGATTGCGCCGCTGGTCAGGTCCGCGGCATCCTGAAACCTTGTGCCGTGGGCGTAAAAGTATTTTTCCTGCCCCTCCCGGTCGGTGAGGTCGATCTCCCCTTCGATGGGCTTGGCTGATGCAAGGGCCTGGCTGATGAAACGTTGCAGGGCGAGATTGCGCACCGCCACCAGGGCATTTTTGCCTCGGAGCTTTTCGGGGGTGATATTCAGAAGCTTGGCCCCGGCCTGGTTAATGTCAAGGATGCGCTCCTCGGTGTCCACCGTGATCACTCCCTCCACCATGCTGGAAAAGACCGCTTGCAGTTGGCTGTGTTGCCGGGCAATGGTTTTGATCCGGCCATCGAGCTGATCGGCCATGACATTCATGGCTCGGGCCAGACTCGCCACCTCTTCGGCCCCCTCTTCCCGGAGCTTGGTGGTGAAAGCACCGTTGGCAAAACGTTCGGCCCCCATCCGCATCTCCTCCAGCGGCAGGGTGATACGTTGGGAGATGAACCAGGCAACCAGGGCCACCAGCAGGGCGACAATCAGGCAGCCCCAGACGATTTTTAAAAAGATTTTTCTGAGCGCGTGGTCGATGAAGGTGACCGGGATTGCAGTGCGGAGCACGCCAATGGTTTTATGGTTCTGCACCAAGGGGATTGCCACGTACATCATGTTTTCCTGGAGGGTGTGGCTGAAGCGCAGAGAGGGGGCGGGTCGGTCGGCAAGGGCGGCGATGATCTCCGGCCGGTCACCGTGGTTTTCCATGCGGTCCGGATTTTCATCCGAATCAGCCAGGACCTTGCCGTCGGCAGCAATAACGGTCAATCGGGTTCCGGAATTTTTTCCGGCGGTTGCGCAGTAGAGTTGGAGTGCGGTCAGGTCGTTTTTGGTGAGCAGGGTCAGAACATGTTCTTGCGCCAGATGGGCTCTCGCCTCAAGGCCGGCGGAAGTCTGGGCCAGCTGAAAGGCACGGAGGGAATATGCCCCGTAGCTGGCGGCGACGAGAAGGGCGATAATGGTGATGAGGAGCTGGCTTGGGTACAGCTGCCAGATAAGGCGTTTACGATGCATGGCAATCCCCGCTGCGCTTGGAGTTGATAGGGCCAACAGCAACAGAATAGCACGGGATTGTTAGAATAGGGTCAGGATATTGTAATGATCCTGTCCCTCTCTGAAAATATCTTTTGAAGGGGGGAGTCTGGTCCGGGCAGAATTTTATTCCCCCGCGGCCTCAGGTGAGGACGCGGGGGAAGCTATTCAACTCATTCGGAGTAGGGTTTCTTCTTTCCTCGTCTGGGAACGCCTGCGCTTGCCGGTCTGGCTGGGGCTGCCGGCCTGGTCGAGGTTGAGGAGGGCCTGGCTGAGGGATATGGCTTGCCCGAGGTGGAGGGTTTTGTTGAAGAATATGGTTTGGCCGAGGTGGAAGGCCTAGCGGAGGGATATGGTTTGCCCGAGCTGGAGGGCTTATACGAGCCGGAGGACTTGTACGGTTTCGCGCCGCTACGCCCAGGATACGCTGGTTTTGCCGGGCGGCCCTTGGGGGCGTCCATGGTTTTCACCTCAACGTCCCTCCCGTTGATCTTGAGGCCTTGGAACGCCTCGAGGACTTTTTGGGCAAATTGGCTGTCTGCTTCCAGCATGGCGGTGTGGTCCAGGATCTCGATGCGGCCGACCTTGATGGAGGCGGAACGGCTGGCGTCATTGATCTGGCCGATGAGCCGCGCCGGAGAGAGGCCGTCTTTCTCGCCGATATTGAGGTAGAACCGGCTGAAATTCACGCGCTCGCGGTCATCTTGCCGGGAGAATCTGCTTTCCGGGCGGTCCTGCCGAGAAAACCTGCTCTCCTGGCGTTTGTAATCGCCTTCCTGGCCGCGGCCCTTCTCCGTGACATTGATGTCCGGGGCATTTTGGTAATGGGTCAAAACGGAGGCAAACTCCTGGGAAACAAAACGCAGGATCAGCTCGTCGCGGTCAAGATCGGCCAACGCCTCGGTAATCGCCTCCATGAAGGGGGCCAGCTGCGCGTGGTTTACCTCGACATTCTTGATCGTCTCGATCTTGTGGAGCAGTTGTTTCTTGCAGACCTCATGGCCGGAAGGAACCTTGCCCAGTTCGAACTGCCTTTTCATCTTGCTTTCGATCTCCTTGATGCGGAACTGTTCGCGCATATGGATAATCGAGATGGAGATGCCGGTCTTGCCGGCCCGACCGGTGCGGCCGCTGCGGTGGGTGTAGTTGGCAGAGTCATCGGGCAGGTTGTAGTTGATCACGTGGGTCAGGTCGGTAACGTCAAGGCCGCGGGCCGCCACATCGGTGGCCACCAGCAACTGTACCGACTTGCTGCGAAAACGCTGCATCACGTAATCGCGCTGGCTCTGGGAGAGTTCGCCGTGCAGGGGGTCGGCGCTGTAGCCGTCCTTGCCGAGCTTGTCCGCGACATCGTTTACCTCCTGGCGGGTGCGGCAGAAGATGATGGCGTACATGTCCGGGCTCATATCCACCAGGCGGCGCAAGGCCAGGTAGCGGTCCTTGGCGTGGACCATGTAGTAGATGTGGCGGATGTTTTCCGACCCGGCATTGCGGGTGCCCACCGTGATCTCCAGCGGGTTTTTCATGTATTTCCTGGAAATAGAGGCCACGCTTTGCGGCATGGTGGCGGAAAACAACAGGGTGTGCTTGTCGGCCGGGGTTTGGGCGAGGATGGCGTTCAGCTCGTCCTGGAACCCCATCTGCAGCATTTCGTCGGCTTCATCCAACACCACCGAGCGGATGGCGGAAAGATCGATTTCTTTGCGGCGCATCAGGTCGTGCAGACGGCCGGGGGTGGCCACGATGATCGGCGCCCCCTGGCGCAAGGAACGGATCTGGTTATCGATGCTGGCGCCGCCATAGATGGCGCAGACCCGGATGGTGGGCAGATTTTTGGCAAAGGCATTGAGGTCGCGGGCCACCTGCATGCAGAGTTCCCGAGTCGGGCAAAGGACCAGAGCCTGGGTCTTGCGGCTGTCAGGGGTGCAGAGCTGCACCAGGGGAATGCCGAAGGCTGCAGTCTTGCCGGTGCCGGTTTGGGCCAGGCCGACAATATCCACCGGGTCTTTGAGGAGGATTGGGATGATCTGTTCCTGAACCGGGGTTGGCGCGGTAAAGCCGAGGGCTTCAAGGCCGGAGATGATGTCGGGACGGATGCCAAGGTCAGCAAAGGTAGTCATGGTGCGGTGTTCCTTATTGAAGGGCGTGCGGGGAGAGGGAAAAGGTTGCTGTGCAGGAAAAAGGTCAGCCTGGGGCGGCCCAACACCCCTTAAACAAAAAAACCACACTTCCTCGCCGGAGGCTTTGTGCGGTGCGCTTTTGTAGATTTAGCGATTACAGGCAGAGGCAACACAATGAATTTCCCTATTTACCATGAAAGTCTAGGGAGGGCAAGTAATATATTTAGCTGAATTTTGGTAGCTTTCTGGACTCCCTTGGTACTGGGGACAGGCAGGTCATGGGTCCTGGGAAGAAAGGGCGGTGGGCAAGCTGACCAGGTATTTTTGGATTAGGTCGCGTACCGCGCGGTAATGCGCAAGCGCTTCCTCGACGCTTGTGGCGGTTTGAGCAAGACGAGGCGGATCCGGGAATTGGTGGTGTAGGGTGATTGCCTTGCCTGGGAAAATGGGGCATTGCTCATGGGCATGATCGCAGACGGTGATCACATAGTCAAAGGCGGTGGTTTCCAGTTCGGAAAGCAGTTTTGAGTGGTGGGTGCTGATGTCGACCCCTGTCTCAGCCATGACCCGAACGGCCAGAGGGTTGAGGCCGTGCTTTTCGATTCCGGCCGAGAAGAATTCGTAACGCTCTGGATAGAGATGTCTGCCCCACCCCTCGGCCATCTGACTGCGGCAGGAGTTGCCGGTGCAGAGGAAAAGAATTTTCAGCTTGTGCATGGGAAAGGATCCATTGTTTTTTTAAGTTCAGCAGCAACCGGCGACCCTGCAAATCGCTTCCCTGATGAATTCCAGGGGAATGGTTTCATATACCTGGCCGTGTCTGATTATGGTCCGGCAGGATTCTTCTCTGCCCGTGAGTTCGCCGCAGGAGCAGCAACAGCTTTCCGACGCTGTGGTCAGGGGGAGAATGTCCTCAATGGGGGTGCCGTTAATAAGGATCAGGTTCGATTTATCGATTTCCGCCTCACTCAGCTTGGTTTCCGTGAAAAGGATCTTCGCCCCCTTATCCCTGCATTCCACCTGCAACCGTTGCACCATCTCCGCGATATTCTGCCCGGTTTCGGCGCAGCGGTCGCAGGTATTCCCTTCTTTATCCAGATGTCGCCATTCCACCGTAATTGTTTGCATGGTTATTTCTCTTTGGAAAAGTTGTTTCGTGAACCTGAGACGGTTTACGGTTTGCAGGAATCCCGACACACTTCAGTCACCGTCGCTTTGGTCTGAGGGAAATACCTACCTTTGAACCAGTATGCCACATGGACCAGCGAGATCAGGACCGGCACCTCGACCAGCGGCCCAATCACCGCTGCGAAGGCCTGGCCGGAATCGATACCGAATACGGCTATGGTCACGGCGATGGCAAGTTCGAAATTGTTGCTGGCCGCGGTGAAGGAGAGGGTGGCCGCTTGCTCATACGTGGCCCCCGCCTTGGCGGAAAGGTAAAAAGAGGTCAGAAACATGACCAGAAAGTAGATGGCAAGCGGGATGGCGATGCGCACCACGTCAAGGGGCAGCTGGACAATGTATTCGCCCTTGAGGGAAAACATGACCAAGATGGTGAAGAGCAGAAAAATCAGGGTGAGCGGGCTGAGCTTTGGCAGCAGCGTTTCTTCGTACCAGATTTCCCCCTTTACCTTGATGCCCACGAAGCGGGTGAGCATGCCGGTGAGAAAGGGGATGCCGAGATAGATGAAGACAGATTCGGCGATCTGTGTCATGGAAATTGCCACTTTTGCCCCTGCAATATGGAGCCAGCCGGGAATGAGGGTGAGAAAGATCCAGGCATAGACCGAAAAGAACAGCACCTGGAAGATGGAGTTGAAGGCAACCAGCCCGGCGCAGTATTCCCGGTCTCCCCCGGCCAGATCGTTCCAGACGATGACCATGGCGATGCAACGGGCCAGGCCGATGAGGATGAGGCCCACCATGTATTCGTGGTATCCGGAGAGAAAGGCGACGGCCAGGCCGAACATGAGGATGGGGCCGATGAGCCAGTTCTGCACCAGGGAGAGCAGCAGCACCCTGGTGTTTTTGAAGACCTCGTGCAGCTTTTCATACCGTACCTTGGCCAGGGGCGGATACATCATGAGGATCAGGCCGATGGCGATGGGGATATTGGTGGTGCCGACCTGGAAGGCGTTGATCAGATTCTTGACGCCGGGAGCAAGGTAGCCCCCCAGTACCCCGATAAGCATGGCGAGGAAGATCCAGAGGGTGAGGAAGCGGTCGAGAAAGGAGAGGTGCTTGGCTGCATCCATTTCCGGTGTCTCCCTAAATAATCAGATTGAAAAGATAGCCCACCAGCAGGATGCCGCTGCCGACCACGCCGACAAAGGTGGCGATGAGCGCTGGTTTTAAGACCCTGCGGAGGATGACCATCTCCGGCAGAGAGAGGGCGATGACGCTCATCATAAAGGCTAGGGCTGTGCCGAGAGCCGCGCCTTTTTCAAGCAGGGCCTGCAAGACCGGCACGATGCCGGCGGCGTTGGCGTACATGGGGATGCCGATGAGCACGGCGATGGGCACGGACCACCAAGCGGATTTGCCCATGAGCGAAGCCATGAACCCTTCGGGCACGTACCCGTGGATGGATGCGCCCACAGCGATGCCGAGGATGACAAAGAGCCAGACCCGAGTCACGATGTCGCGTACAGCCTCGTAGCCGTACTGGATGCGTTCCTGGATATTCCGGGGCATGGTGGTCTCGGTGCCGCTAGTCAGCACGTTTTTGACCCATTCTTCCACGTATCTTTCCATGTGGAGGCGACCGATGGTCCAACCGGCCAGGATGGCGATGGTCAGGCCGGTGACGAGATAGAGGGCCGCTATCTTCCAGCCCAGCAACCCATAGAGCAGGACCAGGGCGACCTCATTGACCATGGGCGCGGCAATGAGAAAGGAAAAGGTGACGCCCAGAGGGATGCCGGCGGTGACAAAACCGATGAACAGGGGGACGGCCGAGCAGGAGCAGAAGGGGGTGGCGATGCCCAGCAGGGCGGCCAGCACATTACCCACGGCCTCGCCTTTGCCCGCGAGGATTTTCCGGGTTCTTTCCGGGGTGAAAAAGGAACGGAGCACACCCACCGCGAACACCACCAGGGTGAGAAGCATCAGAACCTTGGGCGTATCGTAGAGAAAGAATTGGGTGGCCTTGCCCATCCGGCTGTCTGGAGAGAGTTTGCAGAGATCGAAGGTGACGAAGTTGGCCAGGGTGGAGAGCTGTTCGTAGATGGCAAACCAAAGGGCAAGGGCGAGGATGCCGGTTAAAATATAGCGGCTGAGGGCGGCGGGGGAAAGAGGTTGGGCCGGTGGTCTGGTCTGTTCTGGCTGTGCCGCAAGATTGCTAAGCTTGATGGGCTGCATGGTTCGGTTTTCCTCGTGGTTTGTACCCGTGAAAAGGCGAGTTCTGGTCGAGATGGAGGCTATATAGCTATTTTACTATATAGCTATACCCTGGGGTTGTCAACTGGGCCGAGGGGATGTTTGGGAAAGAAGGGGCAGAGGGGAAAGGCACCGCTCAATATTGTTGCAACCGCGGAAAGAGTGTCTGTGCGATGATGTGTGTGGCAGGAGAGGGATTGGTTCAGTCGATGAGGACTTGGTTGGAAATCTCGTTGGTGTCATCGGCTTTGATGGGGAAATAGCGGGTCAGGATAACGCCTACCGCCTCAATCTCACGGCATAAGGCGGTGCAGGCCTGCCCTTGTTTTATCCCGGTGGCGATGCCGCTCGCATGGGCCATCAATGTTTCCTGGGAGATTTTCTGGTAGATGCCGCTGTCCGCCAGAATCCAGACCTTACGCTCAAGAAGGGAGATGAAAAAAAGCACCCCGGTGTTGTCGCGGGTGGTATGAAGTTTCTTCTCGTAAAAGGCGCGGAGCGCCCGGTGGGCCACCATGGTTTCCAGGCGGCTGCCGGGGATGAACAGCCGGAGCAGCGGGGGGGAAATCTTGGCCAGGCTGCCGATCGCAAAGGCGCAGCAAAGTAAAAGGGGCACAAAGTAGACGAGGCTGTCGGCAAGGAAAAAGTCGGTGATGAGCAGGGCGGCCAGGCCGCCGATGGTCAGCCCTGCCAGGAGGGTTGCTTCGGGATAGGTATCGCTGGCAGCCACCACCATGGCGACAACTTCGCCGGAGGTTTTTTTCTCCACTCCAGCAATGGTCGCGGCGATTTGCTGCTTTTCTGCCTCGGTGAAAAACGTTTCTGCTTGTGTCATCTACCAGCCCCCCGAGGCGCCGCCGCCACCGAAATCACCACCGCCGAAGCCGCCAAAGCCGCTGTCTCCGCCACCAAAGCCGCCTCCTCCCATAAAAAAGCCCCCGCCCCCGGCATTGGCAAAGAGGATCGGCAGCAGCAGGCCCAACAGGGCACCGCCTGGGATCAGCAGGAGCAGGATCAGCCAGCCCAGGGGCGAAGAGACTCCGAGAAAGGCGAAGAAAGGCAGGAGTACCGCGCCGGTCAGCGCGCCGACTGGCTTGCTCAGCCGCCCGAGAAAGCCGACCAGAATAGCGAAGAAGATGAGGTAGCTGAGCAGCGAGGATTGGCCGCCTTTGTGCGACACTTGGCCAGTGCCCTGGAATTCTCCCCTAGTGGCGCTGATGATCGCGGAAATCCCTGCGTCAAAGCCTTTGTCGAGTTGGCCTGCCTTGAAGCGCGGGGTTATGACCTGATCAACGATGCGTCCGGCCAGCAGATCGGTCAGCACCCCTTCCAGGCCACGGCCCACCTCGATGCGGACCTTGCGGTCGCCTTTGCTGACCAAAAGCAGCACCCCGTTATCCTTGCTCTTTTGCCCGATCTTCCAGGCCTCCACCGTGCGGATGCTGAAATCCTCCAGCGCATCGCCTTCGAGGGACGGAATGGTCAGCACTGCAATCTGGGTGGAATCGGACTGGTCAAAGGCAAGCAGCGTCTGCT
The DNA here is from genome assembly GCA_937868185.1 of uncultured Pseudomonadota bacterium. Classification (GTDB taxonomy): domain Bacteria; phylum Desulfobacterota; class Desulfobulbia; order Desulfobulbales; family Desulfurivibrionaceae; genus Thiovibrio. The sequence goes on along the minus strand of CALMMG010000083.1, from coordinate 4,472 downwards.
CAAGCTTTTGCCGCTCGGTTGGCGAAATCATCCCGGCCAGATCGGTGATATACCCCTGGTACTTCGGCACCTCCAGCGCCTTGGCCGGATTGGGGCTGCCGAGCAACAGGAGGCCGAGGCTCAGCAGGCAGAAAAGCCGCCAGCCCATATGCCGCATGCTGGGCAACATCGGCTAGAACTTTACCTTCGGGGCCGCAGCCGCCCCTTCTTCTGCCTTGAACGCCTCGCGGCGGGGCAGCTGGAGCAGCAGGTTGTTGGTCAGGTTGTTGGGGAAGGTGCGGATTGAGGTGTTGAAAATCCGCACCGCCTCATTGTAACGAACCCGGGCTACGTTGATCCGGTTTTCCGTGCCTTCCAACTGGTGTTGGAAATCCATAAAGTTCTGGTTGGCCTTGAGGTCGGGGTATTTCTCAACCACCACCATCAAGCGGGAGAGCGCGGAGGAAAGGCCGCTCTGCGCCTCTTGGAACTTGGCAAAGGCCTGGGGATTATTGACCACCGCAGCGCCTGCCTGAACGGAGCCAACCTTGGCCCGTGCCTCGGTAACGGCGGTGAGCGTATCTTTCTCATGGGCAGCGTAAGCCTTTACCGCTTCTACCAGGTTGGGGATGAGGTCGGCTCGCCGCTGGTAGGAGGCCTCCACATCACCCCAAGCCGCAATCACGCCCTCGTCGTTCTGCTGGATGGTGTTGTAGCCGCAACCGCTCAAGCCGACCGCGAGAAGGACGAAACTGACAAATACGAGGAATCTCTGCATGGGGGCTCTCCTTGGGAAAGAATCTTGAGGAAATTTGATATTGCCGCCCGTCCCTATGGGGTGGGCGGTGGCACTAACAGAGGAAAGTATCAGGGTGTTGATGGTGCCCTCGGTACGACTTGAACGTACGACCTACCGCTTAGGAGGCGGTTGCTCTATCCCCTGAGCTACGAGGGCGGTTATTTTACTTTTTCCGCAGAAAAGAAGGCCCGTACTATACCATCGGCAGTCCAATGCGCAATATCTTTCTTGGCTGGAAGCGCTTGCGCCGCTTGGCATCGGGCTGATCTTATGTCCGGGGTTGGCCCAGGGTCTGTCGGATTGGTGAGGGTAGAGGAGAAATGTATGAAAAAAACTGGTTCGGCTGCCCCAATGTGCTAGAATGACGCAGTACATATCGTTTTTCGTGAAGGAAAAACAATTTACGGGTGAGCGTTCCGCATGCGATTGAGAACCATAACCTTCCTGGCTTTTTTTATTATAGGGCTGTTTCCCCTTACCACTTCCATTGCACTAAATCTTCCCCGGATTCTGGCTATTTTTGAAAAGACGGTTCAGGAACAACGTCTTGAGCGTTTGCATGAGCAGTTTGGTGCTCTGGAGCGGAGGGTGGAACAAGGTCGGGAAACCCTCCGTGTTTTCGGGATGCTCTCCGAAACCGTTGATCTGGTCGGGCGACCGGAACCTGGAATCCCCCTTGCTCAGCTGCGGGAGCGTCTTTCCGATGTGGTTGCCAAGCGTTGGTTCAGAAATCGGCCCGAGGTTCTCTCGGTGTCGATTCTTGATGGGCTGGGTCAGGAACAGTTCTATGTGAGCCGGCAGGAAAACGGCGAACTCGGCTTGGCTTCCTGCATGCCTGGGGACAGGATGGAAGAAGAAATGTCTCGAAAAGCAAAGGCTTTTTTGCCGGGGACGACCTTTGTCGGCACAATCCAAGGGGGGGGCGGCCCGGACAAGGAAGGCCAGCTGCCTCAGCTCATCGCCCATTTTGGGGTTCCGGTTCAGAATGAAGAGTATGGAACCTCAGGGGTTGCAGTGTTGGTTCTGGATCTTCGTCGTCTTATTAATACCTTGGAAAAATATGATCTGGTGAGTCAGGATGGCTCTTATCTGGCTACGGCAGTTCATGGCCGGAAACGGCTTGAGCCGAGCCAGGCCTTTGTTGATTTTCCTCAGCTGCGGCAGGCGGTGCACGAGGGGAAGCCGGTTATCCTCAAGAACGTGCGGGGCGAGGCCCAGGCTTGGCTGCCGCTGATCTGCGAGGAAGAAGGGGAGCACAGCCTCTGGGTAGGGCAACCGGTGGACAGAAGCGCCATCGAGGTCTGGCTACAGCTATACAAGCGGAATCTCGTTATTATCGTTTCGCTTCTGGTTGTGTTGCTGGTCGGGGTGGGGCTGGCATTTGCCCGTTACGTTAATCGCATGCATGGCCAATTTATGGGTGGTCTTACCGATATTCTTGAGGGGAAAAAGAAGCCGCAGCTCAAATGGCGCTGGCCTAAAGAGCATGCCCGGCTGGCTGCGGACCTTGACGTATTGGCCGATAAATACTTGGCCGATAACGCCGCCCGCATGGCAGCGGAAGAAGAGGTGCGGCGGGAAAAGGAGTATGCCCTGGTCACCCTGCGTTCCATTGGTGATGGGGTGATCGCCACTGATACCCAAGGGCTGGTAACCCGGATGAATGTGGTGGCCGAACAGTTGACCGGTTGGTCCCAGGCCGAGGCCATTGGCCGGAAACTGGAGGAGGTTTTTGACATCATCGATGCCGGCACAGGGGAGAAATCCGCAAATCCGGTGGCCCGGGTTCTTGAGACCGGCAAGATAGTTGGTTTGGGTAACCACACGGTGCTTATTGCCCGTGATGGTCAGGAGTACCAGGTGGCGGACAGTGCTGCCCCGATTCGTGGGCCAGATGGCGTGACCCTTGGTGTGGTCCTGGTTTTTCGGGATGTGACCGAGGAGTATGGCCTGCAGGAGCAACTGGCCCACGAACTCACGGTAAAGCAGGCACTAGCCGATCTGGCCGGACAGCTGGTCGGCTCGGGCCAGAGTCTGGCCGATATTGCCCGGATAATTCTGGCCACCGCCATGGACCTCACTGCCAGTCCGCATGGCTATCTGGGCGTTATTGATGATAAAACAGGCCATCTGGTTTGTCATGCCTGTACGGAGATGATGGGAACCGGAAGTCAGGAGCTGGAGTTTTCCCCCGGCCCGGATGGCCGGTATCCCGGATTGTGGGGGCAGGCGCTCAATGAAAGGCGGGGGTTTTATACGAATGCCCCAGACACTCATCCGGCTGTAGTCGGCTACCCCGAGGGGCATGTCGCGGTTGTGCGTTTTCTTGCCGTGCCTGTGCTGTTGGCCGACCGGCTGATTGGTCAGATTGCCGTGGCCAATGGTGGGCGTGATTATTCGGAAAAGGATCTGGACCTGTTGAGCCGGGTGGTCATGCCGTGCGCCCAGGCCATCAAAGGGGTGCGTGCCAGGGAAGAACGCGAGCGGCTCATGGCTGCCCTGCGCCAGTCCCAGAAGATGGAAGCCGTTGGCACCCTGGCCGGCGGGGTAGCCCATGATTTCAATAATATGCTCACCCCGATTCTTGGCTATACCGAGCTGGTCATGGCCAAGCTGCCCCCTGACGATACCCTACGGCATGAGCTGGGCGAGGTGAAGAAGGCGGCGCTGCGGGCAAAAAATCTGGTCCGGCAGATTCTTGCCTTCAGCCGTCAGAAAGGGCAGGAACTCGTCTGTGTATCGTTGCAATCGGTAGTGGGGGAATGCCTGAAGATGCTCCGCTCCACTCTGCCCGCCACCATTGTCTTTCATGAGGAAATTGCCACGGCTTGCGGACAGATCATGGCTGATCCCACCCAGATTCAGCAGGTTCTCATTAATCTCTGCACCAATGCGGCCCATGCCATGGAAGGGGGTGGGGGGACGCTGGAAGTCAGCCTGCGGGAAATCGAGGTGAATCCGGGAGATACCATTGGTGGGAAAGATTTTCGGCCTGGGCAATATCTGTGCCTGGTGGTCGGCGACACCGGTTGCGGCATGAACAAGGCCACGCTGGAGCGGATATTCGAACCCTATTTCACCACCAAGGAGCAGGGCAAAGGGACCGGCATCGGTCTTGCCTTGGTGCATGGAATTGTTCAGGGACATGGCGGATATCTTTCCGTGTACAGTGAGCCAGGGCAGGGGACAACCTTTTCCTTATATTTCCCGGTCTGCTGCGATGCCGGAGGGCAATCGCTCAAGGCCATGAATCCCAGTATCCCGCGCGGCTCGGAAAGGATGCTCTTGGTTGATGACGAAAAAGATGTTCTGAGGATGCTCAAGGAAATGAGCGAACATCTTGGGTATCAGGTGATGGCAGTCTCGGACAGTACGGAGGCCTATGCCATTTTCAGTGCCAGGCCTGAGGAGTTTGATCTGGTTGTCACCGATCAGACCATGCCCGGCTTGACCGGTGTGGTCCTGGCCCAGAAGATTTTCGCCCTGAAACCGCGGATGCCGGTTATTATCTGCACCGGGTTCAGTGAGGCCTTGACCGAAGGCAAAGCCAAGGAACTTGGTATTGCCGGGTATATTATGAAGCCGGTGGTGATGGGCGACTTTGCCCGGGTTGTCCGCCGGGCACTTGAGGGAGGAGCAGGATGAAGATTGCCACTGCCGAGCAGATGCTGCTCTGCGACAGATTGACCAGCGC
>CALMMG010000082.1 GCA_937868185.1 uncultured Pseudomonadota bacterium | reverse complement strand
TCCTCACCTTAAGCCCAAAGACCATCTCCCGGCACCGGGAACGGATCATGAACAAACTCAATCTGCATTCCACCGCGGAATTGGTGAAGTTCGCCATCCGCACCGGCCTGGTGAAAGCGGGCTGAACCTTAGGGCTCCCCGCCGCCTTCGCCATCCCCCTCTGTTTCCGGCATGACCCTGCGGCAACAGCACTTTGCCTTCCCCACCCGCCCCAGGCACCGCTGACAGCGGTCATCGCTGCACATCTGGCAGGAAAAACAATCCGGACAGGAGTGTTTTTGCCCACAGCCCGGTTTCTTTTCCGGGAGGTAGAGCTTGCCGGCTCCATCGGGGAGATCGACACATGGCATCTTGGGGCTCCTTGTCCATGCCTCTCGGCAAAAGGAGGACATGACCGCTCCGCTAGAGGGCTGCGGCCTGGGGCTCACCGCTCTCAATGGGCAGGTTCGGATCCCTGGCCCACTCGTTCCAAGAGGCGAAGTAGACCCGCAGTCGGGTGAAACCCGCCAGCTTCAGCGCCACATAGGTATTGGCTGCCCGCGACCCCTTGAAACAGAAGATAATGATGTCGCTGTCCGGGAAGATCTGCTGGCTGGCGCACAGGGCGCGAATTTCATGGGCGGGCCGGAAGGCCGGGATCGCCTCCCTGCTGAGAAAGCTGTACCATTCAATCCAGCGGGCGCCGGGAATCCTCCCCCGCCGAGGGGCAAAGTCGAAACTGTAGGGCGAGGAGGTCTGGCCCAGCCATTCGTTGGCATCTCGGTTGTCGAGAAGAATGGTCTTCGGCTCGCCCAGAGCCGTGAGAACATCTTCCCTGGTGGCCATCAGGGCCTGGTTTGGCCAGGGGACAAACGTGCTTGGGGCGGGGATCGTATCTCCGGTTTCTTCAGGCAATCCGTACTGCTGCCAGGCCCAGAAGCCGCCGTCCAGAATGCCGCAATCCCGGTGACCGAGATAACAGGCCAACCAGTACCCCCGACAGGAAGCGCCGTAGCGGGTGTCGAAGCTGTCTTCGTAAAAGATGACCTTCCGCTCATGGGTGACGCCCACGCGGGAAAAACTCGCGGCAAAGGTCCTCTGCAAGGCGGCCAGCCCTTCCGGGCTGCTCTCGCTTAAAAAGGAGAAAATCTCCGGCAGGTTCACCGCCCCGGGGATATGACCATCACTAAAGGTATCGGGATCGCGGATATCCACCAGCAGCACCGACCCCTCTGCGAGGAGCGCCTGGGTTTCATGGAGGGTGTAGAGAATTTTTTCCGTCATGCTTACCTGTCCTGATCTGTAAAAAAAACAGCAGCGCGATCCGCCCTAAATTTAGATTATAAAACCTTCGCACAGGGACCGCCCGGAAAAATTCTTCCTCCTGCCCTCTCCTCTTTTCTCCAAACTTGTCGAAACACGTTTCTTCATCTATATTGGGGCGAGGAGGTAACACAATGGCTCTTGATCCGCAGATGAAGATTTTACTCGTTGAAGACGCCGGGACCATGCGCAAAATGGAAGCCCGGATTCTTGGCCAGATTGGCCTTACCAACATCGTCGAGGCGGTGGATGGCAACGATGCCATGGCAAAACTTACCGCCGAAGCGGACATCGCCTTAGTCATCAGCGACTGGTCCATGCCCAACTGCGACGGCTACCAGTTGCTGCAATGGATGCGCGGCCAGGACGGTTTCAAGAACCTCCCTTTTCTTATGGCCACAGGGCACGGCGACAAGGCCTATGTAGCCAAGGCCAAGGAAGCTGGTGCCAACGGGGTGGTAGCTAAGCCCTTTACCCCGGACGAACTGAAGATCCTCATCGAAGAGGCCTTTGGCTTCAAGCAAGCGGTTGTTCCAAAAAAAGAGGAAGGACCCAAGATCAGCGCCGAGGGCAAGGTCAAGCTCAAGATGGCCCATATCCAGATCACCGACCATCTGGCCCTGGGTGTACTCAAACACCAGGTGGCCACGGGCCAGAAAAACCCCCAGCACTTCAGCCTGGAGACCCTCTGCATGCCGGGCTGGAACCCGGTGCAGAATGCCCTGGAAAACGGCGAGGTGGACGGGGCCTTTATTCTGGCGCCTATGGCCATGGATCTCTTCAGCTACGGCGTACCCATCAAGCTGGTGCTCTTTGCCCACCGCAATGGCAGCATCTGCGTGCGCAACAAAACCGGCAAGTATGTCAAGCCATACCAGCAGTTTTTCAAGCACAAGACCTTCTATATCCCCCATAAGATGTCCATCCACAACATGCTGGCCCACATGTACTTCACCCAGATGGGGTTGCGCCCCGGGGTGGCGGGCAAGGAAGCGGTCAACGTACTTTTTGACGTGGTGCCGCCGGTCGCCATGCCGGAATTCTTAAAGGAAAATCCCGAAGCCAGCGGTTTTCTCGTAGCCGAGCCCATCGGCTCGCGGGCCATTACCGCAGGCATTGCCGAGCGCCAGTTCCTTTCCAGCGAGGTCTGGCAGGATCACCCCTGCTGCGTCGTGGTTTTTCGGGAAGAGATCCTCAGCAAATACCCGGAGGCGGTGCAAGAATTCACCACCATGCTGGTGGAATCCGGCATCTATATCCGAGATCATGTTGACGAGGCGGCGGAGATTGCCGTGGCCTTTCTCGACCCGGAGAAAAAAATCGGCCTCGAACCCGCCCTGCTGCGCAACGTGCTCTCCGACCCCCAGGGAATCACCACGGACAACCTCTATCCGGTACGCGAGGACCTGGAGACCATCCAGGATTACATGACCACCAAGATGGAAATCGGGAGGCGCATCAATCTCACCGAGTTTGTCGACACCCGCTTTGCCGATATCGCCTGCAAGAATCTGCCGACTGCGACAGGAGCAGAACAGGGCGCAGCCCAGCCACGGGGCGCAGCCAAAAAGCTGGGCATCGACCAATCCCTTGTCTCCCGAGAGGGCAAGTATCTGATCTTTACCCTGGGCAGCGAGCGGTACGGTCTCGGCATCCTCGATGTTCGCGAAATTATCGGTCTGATCCCCGTCCATGAGCTCCCGCAGATGCCCCCCTTTTTCAAGGGGGTTATCAACCTGCGGGACAAGATCATTCCGGTCATGGATATGCGGGGCAAGTTTGGCATGGAGCGCGCGGAATACGATGCCCGCACCTGCATCATCGTCGTAGAGGTTTCCGGCCTCACCGGCTCCAGACACATCGGCATCATTGTCGATGCGGTGTCCGAGGTGGTCTTCATCAAGGAACAGGATGTGGAAGATCCCCCCCAATTCGGCAGCGTGGTTGACAGCCAGTGCCTGCTGGGTATGGCCAAACTCGCCGAAGGCGTGACCATCCTTTTGGACATTGACCGCCTCATGCATATCCAGGAAGCGGTACTGATCGGCGAAGCCGCCTAAAAGATGAGGCCGCAGAGGGGATGAGGAACAGACAAGGGATAGAGGGAAATAGCAGCGCAGGAGGGCAAGGGTCAGCAGGAATGAGGTCTCTGCCGGGCTAAAGATTAAACACGGCGGCGGACTCCCGATATTTGTCAACAAACTCTTCGATGATCAACCGCATGTTTTTTTCAAAATTCGGCACCTCGGGCAGCTCCTCTTTCATGCTCTCGTAGGCCAGCACGTCAAAAAAGAAATCCCCGGAACTGCCCGCGTCGTATTCGGTAAGATGCACCAGATGATTGGCCAGATAGATGATTTTTGCTTCCAGCCTTTTTGACTGAGCCGGGGTTCTGTCATGGTGCAGACCAACCGGAACACACACCGCCTCCGGCAAGCCCCATTTTTCCAGCAGGGCCATACCCACCTCGGCATGATCCGTATGCAGCAGGCTACGCTCCACAGCCAGCAGATCCGCCTGCCCGTCGTTTTCATCCCGATTGTAGCTCTCCAACTGCAAGGGCCGATCAAGGATCACCTTGCCCATGTCATGGAGCAGACCTGCGGTATAAATGGCCGCAGTATCTCTGGCCTTGGCGTAGCGGGCAATGATATTAGCGAGAATGGCCACGGCAAAAGAATGCCGCCAGAGTTCACCCCTCCCCAGGGCATAGGCCGCTTGTGGCGAACGAAGCAGCCCCACCGAAGCGCTGGTGATGGAGATAATCTTGACCGCGTCCACCCCCATGCGGACAATGATGTCCTTGACCGAGGTAATTTTTTTCATATGGCCAAAGTAGGCGGAGTTAGCCATCTGCAACATGTTGGCGGTGAGCCCAGGATCCTGCTCTATCTTTTCCGACAACTTCGGGATAGAGCAATCCGGTGCGTGGGCCATGGACAAGACGTCCAAAGCCAACTCCGGACACGGGGCGATCTTTTCAACATCCCTGACATACTCTGCGGCTACATCGATCATCGCTAATCCCGGGTCAAAAGGTCTGAGTCGCCGCCATGGGCAGGGCGGACAAACAAAAACGATACTATCGCTATAAATATCACATATCCGGACGCAGTTGTAAATATTTAGGAACTGTTCCACCATCGCCACCGCCGTTGGCAGCAGCACACACCGTTACTGTTACAAGTAGTAACTTGACAGGGCGCAGTGGATGATTATTTTTGACGCACCGTGCCGTTTCCGGCAGAAAAAGAACTATCCCGGGCCACGGGCAAAGACAGCCACGTCGCCCCAACGAATCCATTTCAGAGAGAGAAAAAATGAGTCCCGAGAAAACCACCCCCCAGACAGAGACCAAAGAGTTTCAGGCCGAAGTAAAAAAGATGCTCGATATCGTGATCCATTCGCTCTACA
>CALMMG010000081.1 GCA_937868185.1 uncultured Pseudomonadota bacterium | reverse complement strand
TGTCATGGCGTTTTGTCCCTTATGATGTTCCTTGCCGTCCATCTGGAAAAAAGGAGAAAATATACCCCCTTTTATATGGATGGGAAATGTTTTTTTGCTCCGTAACGGTTCAGCTGTGCCACATATGCTTTGCAGTCTCGTTGTGCTTGCTTAGTTGTCATCGGCCTGCTCATGTGCAAAAGCACACTGAGTAGATATCTTCCGTGCATCTGCGGCAGCAGCGAAGCGGCGCGGCTGAACTGTTACGTTATTCCGGGGGCGGATTTTTTTTCTTTTCCTGTTCGGTTCCGCTTTCGGATGTCTGATCTCCTCCGGCGTGGTCCAAGCCACGGAAAAAATTGAGCCAGGAGGAGGTGTTGTTGAGCGCCCAGTTGCGGGGGGGGACAAAGCCATGCCGCATGGCTTCCGGCAGGCCGCGGGCGGCGAGGCGTTCGTAGATTCGCACATAGAGGCAGCGTTTTTTGCCAGGATACACCTCGCACCAACCGTCGCGGCTGCCGCCGCAGGGTCCGTTTAGCAAGTATTTGGCGCAGCCGGATTGCGGGCAGACAAAGGCCAGGTCGCCCAGGGTGCAATCCCCGCAGTTCTGGCAGCCGAAGAGGAGAAACTTGGTCACGTGCTCCAGGTGGGTGAGGGTATTGTCCAGCTTGCCACCTTCCAGAGCGAGGCAGATTTTTTTGCACACCGGATAGAGCGGTGCCTCCTGGGAAAAGGCCAGGTTGTGGACCATCCGGGCCATCCGGAAGTTGGCCTGCAAGCCTGGTGGTCCTTTTGCGCAGGGTGCGGGGGCGCTGGTGTTGAGGCCAGTTTTTGCATCTTTTGTATAGAGATAAAAGCCGTCTTCGTGCCAATAATTCATCTCCGGAACCAGTTTTTGCCAGTTTTCAGCAAGGGAATCGGCGGTGGTGAGGAGAAAGTCGATATTGTCATAAGTGAGTCCCGGCCCGCCGAGATGGGCGCCTGCATAGCCAAGCCCCTTGAGGATGGCCAGCAGCTTCGCCCCCCGCAGTAGTCGGGCTTGTTTGCCCTTGTCTGGGCTGGCCGCCTCGCGGCGGATTTCAGCGTATAGCGCATCGGTGATGATGCAGCCGGGAATTTTCCCGGTGTGCATGAGGGTGGCCACCGTGAGGTTCGGGATAAAGACATTGCCCAGTACGGGCAGGTTCAGATCGTTCTGGCGAAGATACTGGAGTACCTCATGGAATTTGCGGGCATCGTAGCCGACCTGGGTAATAATATAGTCCGCGCCCCGCTCAGCCTTGCGGTGGAGCTTGGCGTACTGCATCAGCAGTTCTGCCTCAAGTCTTTTGAAGGGAGAGAGAGCCACGCCCATGAGAAACGAGGTGGGCTGGATGGCCCCCCTCCCCCGGTCCGGGCCATAGTTACCTTGGTTCATCCGGGAGATGAGATCTAGGACATGCACCGAGCCAAGATCGAAAACCGGTTTGGGGAACCCCTGGTAACCTTCCTGGGGATAATCGCCGGTGATTACCAAAAGATCGCGGATGCCCAGACGGTCCCAGGCAAAGAGCAGGCTTTCCATCTGGTTGCGGTTCTTGTCCTTGCTGGAAAAATGGACAATGACTTCAAGGCCCATTTTCTGAATCTCGCGGCCCAGAACTTCAGGGGACAAGGCGGCCTGGCCTCCGGCGTTTTCAGTGATGCTCACTGCCTGGATGCGCGGGTCGGAGGCCAACTGTGCGGCCAGCTCCAGAGTGCGGTCGTGTTCCCGGCTGTGTCCTCCCCGACTTGGCACCAGTTCCAGGGTGATGGTAAATTGCTCGGGGTTGGAGAGCGATTGCCGGAAAGGGGGTTTTGTCTCAGCCTGCATGGGCGTGGTATCCGGGGAGTGGGGGTGGAGAACTTTTTTCTTGCTCAATAGAAGCCAATGCAAGTAACCATAACCATAATTTTGGGAAAAGGAAACAGCTGGGCTGAGAGCCAAGATCTAATGACTGGGGGGCTAAGGTATGGGGAAGGAGACGTCCTGGCGGCAGGCAACGCAGGTGTTTGAAGAGCGGGCCGCTGAATATGATGGTTGGTTTGAGAACAGCTTGCTCTTTGCCATTGAGCGCGTTGCCCTGCAAGAGCTGGTCACGCCGCTTCTGGGACCGAAGCTTGAGATCGGTGTTGGTCCGGGTCGTTTTGCCGAGGCCATGGGCGTAGAGTTTGGGGTCGATCCGGCCTTGGCCCCGTTGGCTTTTGCCAGAAAAAGGGGAGTGGGGGTGAGTCAAGCGGTGGGGGAGGCTCTACCTTATGCCGACCAGAGTATGGGGGCGGTGCTGCTACTCTTTACCTTCTGTTTCCTCGCCGAGCCCCGTTCGGTGTTGCGGGAGTGTTGGAGGGTGCTCAATCCAGGTGGGCATTTGGTGCTGGGAATTATCGTTGCAGGTAGCCCTTGGGGTAGAATGCTTCAGCAAAAGAAGGCGGCCGGGCATCCGTTCTACCAACAGGCTCGTTTCTATGATCCGGTTGAGGTGGAACAATGCTTGACGGAGAGTGGGTTTGTCGTGGAGGAAATACGTTCCAGTCTGATCCAGCCACCGGAAGCATTGCGAGAGATGGAGCACTCCCAGGCAGGGCTGGTCAGTCAGGCGGGGTTTGTGATTCTGGTCGCCGGGATGGTTCCGTGAGCCAGTTTTTTCGTTCCCGGAGGAACTCGGCGGCGAGAAAGGCTGCACCGCTCACGATGATTCCCGCAGCGGTGATGGCTGCCAGCCAGGCGTGGGAGGTTTTCCTTCTCTGTTGCTGTGCGATTAGGGGCAGGTCGCGCCGGCAGTATCGGCAGACCAAGGCCTGGGAATGGATGTCTTCTTTGCAAAATGGGCAGATTCGTGTACGCATGCTGAATACCATATAGCGACGGCCCCGTGGTTGTCAAGAATGAGGCGCGCTCTTGTTGATTTTTGGTCTTTCCGTCCCAGGGCGAAGGTGGAGCGCACAAGATTTTCCTTGTCAGCGCAGGGTTCCCTTTGTAAGATAAAAAAAATATACTCTGAATACAATTATCCCCATGAAATACAAGGAGAAAATTATGGCGAGCGACAAGGTTATCCAGGTTTCCGACGGCGATTTCGGCGCAAAGGTCATGCAGTCCGAGGTTCCTTTTCTCTTGGATTTTTGGGCGCCATGGTGTGGCCCCTGTAAAGCGATTGGTCCGGTTATCGACGAGCTGGCTGCCGAGTTTGAAGGCAAGCTCAAGGTTGGGAAGATGAATGTTGATGACAACCCTGTCACCCCTGGAAAATATGGGATTCGGGCCATTCCCACTCTGATTCTCTTCAAGGGCGGGGAGGTTGCCGATCAGGTAACCGGCGCCGTGGGGAAACAACAGCTCAAGGCCATGATCGAAAAGGCGTTATAGGCTCTGGTGTTATTGGTGATGGCTTCGAGGCCCGGTTCTTGTGTGCCGGGCCTTTTCTCTTTTTGCAGAAATGGATGAGTGGGACATGATTTTTTCAAAACAGAATCGTCGATTTTTTCGGGCCTGTGTCCTGGCTCTTGCCATGATGACTTTGGCCACCGGACTCAGCGGGTGTGCGACCCTTGATACCATGCTGGGCTGGGTGGGTTTCGGCTCTGGTGGGGGCCCGGAAACACCGGAAGCTCTGGCCATGGAAGGGATGAACGACTTTAGCCGTGGGAAATACAGCGCGGCTTTGAAGCGTTTCGTGGAGATAAAAGACAGGTTTCCCTTCAGCGAGGTGGCCTTGCTGGCCGAGCTGAAGGCCGCTGATTCCAATTATTACATGGACAAGTTCAGCGAGGCCAAGACCATGTACGAAGAGTTCGAGGCCAATCATCCGACTAATGAGGCTGTTCCCTATGTCTTGTTTCAGGTTGGGATGTGTTATTATTCGCAGATCGGGACCACGGACCGAGATCCTGGTAACGCCCAGAACGCGGTGCAGGCCTTTGAGCGCTTGAATCGTTCTTTTCCCAAATCGCCTTATTTTGTCGAGGCCTCGGCTAGGGTCCAGGCTGCCAAGGATTTTCTGGCCCAGCACGAGTTTTCTGTCGCCACTTTCTATGTCCGGACCGATGAAGACAAGCAGGCCCAGGGGCGGCTTGAGTATCTGCTTGCCAACTATCCTGAGTCCAGCGTCAAGCCCCAGGCCACGGAGTTGTTGGCGCAGTTGAAGTCCGGAAAGGGTATTGAGAAGACCTGGCGCCGATATGTGCCCACACTTTCCTTGCCGGACTGGCAGTCGTTTAGTTCTGCCTTCGGGATCATGCCCGGCGGCAGCGGCGGGGCTGCCAAGGAATAGGGCGTCCGCGTCCTGTTTTATTCCTGATGGGCCTTTCCCTTGGTTGCTGGGTAAGGCCCATCGTTGTTTATCCCCTTCGCCATTTGTACTGCCGCCGTTACACTGCTTTTGCCTTTCCCTTCTTAAATTTCTTGTCGTAGCGTTCCTGTTCGCTGTAGATGCAGCCGCAGTAAGGCTGCCGGTAAAGCCCCATCTCAAGGCTGGCGTCGATTCCTTCCTGCCAGCCGACCCGAAAATCCTCGTAAAGAAACGGTATCTCGAATTGTGCCGCCAGCTCTTCTCCCAAAGCCCGGATGGTTTCGTGGCGTTGGTAACGACTGTACAGGAGGGTGGAGGTGAAGGCGTCCGCCCCGATCTCCCTGGCTTTTTTCGCCGTTGCTTCAAGGCGCATCTGATAACAGAGCGGGCAGCGATCCTCTTCGTGGAACACGACCTGCCGCAGGTATTCCTTGAGGCCGTATTCTCGTTCATACTCCACGGGCAAGGCCATCCGCTGCGCCAGATCTTCTACCGTGGTGAGGCGTTGGCGGAATTCCCGGAAGGGATGGATGTTGGGGTTGTGGAAATAGCCCCGTACCGTTAGGCCTTGGGTGCGCAGGGCAGTGAGCGGCATGATGGTGCAGGGGCCGCAGCAGAGGTGCAGGAGAACGGTCATCTTCCTGCCTAAGCCTTGCTGAGCTTGAACTGGCGGGGGCTGATATTGAGTTTGGCGATCTTGTAGTTGATGATCCTGAGGCTGGTATCCAGCAGCTGGGCTGCCTTGGTCTGGTTGCCCTGGCTCTTTTTCAGGCTGTCGATGATCAGCTCCCGCTCAAAATTCTCTACCGCCGCGGCAAAGGAAACCGGGTTGCGCTCGCTCACTGATTCTGAAGTTTGCAGCGACGGAGGCAGGTGGTAGCTCTTGATCGAATCCTCGTCGCAGATCAGCACCGCCCGCTCAATACAGTTTTGCAGCTCGCGGACATTGCCTGGCCAGTGGTACTGGACCAGCAGGTCGATGGCCGGGGTGGAGATGCGGCGGATCT
>CALMMG010000080.1 GCA_937868185.1 uncultured Pseudomonadota bacterium | reverse complement strand
CAAACGGCCGAACCGCTCACCAACAACTCCATCCTGAAAAAGCTCCGCATCGCCCTGATACTCCAGGAAAGCGACATGCTCTCTATTTTACAGCAGGCTGGCAATCCGGTCTCGAAATCCGAGCTGTCCGCCTTGTTCCGCAAGGCCGGGCATAAAAACTACAAAGAATGCGGCGATCAGTTCCTCCGCAATTTCCTCAAAGGTTTGGCGCTTCGGTATCGTGAGGCTGGGTCCCACTAGCCATCACCCAGCAACAAACCCGTGTTGCCTGCCGCCAAATTGTCCTACAATTAGGGACCAGCTCCGGAAGACCGAATATCTGCCCCCCATCGTACACGCCAAAGCGCAACACCTAACAGGGCGTTATGTTTTTGCAAAGTCTGCTCCAGAGGAGGCGCGAGCCATGGTAGGGGAGCCGTCACCATTGCATCAAGATCAGCGACATAAGCGGCTGTGATTGCGCGACCTTTTTCGATTGCCACAAATTCGGAAGAGGGGGCGAGCAGATTTTTCCCGAGCGCATAGTACATGAATCCCTGGGGAGCAGCCAATTCGATCAAGGTGGCGGCAATATCCTTGTGTGATCCGGCGACATTGGGCGGGAGTCGTTTCCCGGCAAGAACTTGAGGTCCGTACAGCACAAAAGGCACGGCGACCTTCTCGTAGAGTCCAGGGCGCCCGCCAGGGTACCAACGCCCGAAATGATCGCCGGTAACCGCAACAAGGAGGGAGGGGAACCGCTTTTCCATTCCGCGGGCGAATCTTCCTATGCACCGATCAGCATACCAAAGATGACTGAGATGCTTGAGATTTTCCTCCCCCTGGAAAATTTTCTGTAGTTTGGGCGGCAGATTAGGGGGCTTGAACCCCTTGGCTTGCGTGTCGACATTGTACGGAGAATGATTTGAGGTCGTCAGAATAATATTAAAACTTGGCCCCTCATCGGTGACAGTCTGTTCCGCGAACTTAAAGATCTCTTCATCATCGACACCCCATTCTTTACGGGTGCCGCCCTGAGCCATATCCGCACCACCATATATCTCCTCAAAACCTTGGTGTTTACAAAAATCACCGATATTTTGCCAGCTCAGGTATCCGCCGTAAAAGAATCTGGTTTTGTAGCCAAGGCGGCGGAAGGTGTCAGGCAAAGAAGTGGGATAGGCGGTAAGGCCGGAATGTTGATAGTTCGCTAAAACCCCTGAAAACGGCATCCCTGTCAGAATCGAATCGAAAGAACTCATGGTTCCATCCGCAGCTGCCATGAACGGACGGACCTGCAATCCATCCTTGGCGAGAGCCTTCAACTCATTCGTTACCCCAAGGGACGCAAACTGTTCCAGCAGGGGCCAACCATCATAACTTTCCCCGACAATGAGGAAGATGTGCCGTGGAGCCTGCTTCGCAAAACCGGAGGCATACCGTTTCAGCGCATTGTCAATATCGCTATTCTCCTGAACCCCGGTTACCCGTGTGACTGCCCGGCCAATATCGTTATTGGGAAGAAAACGGTGAATATCTCCGCCTGCGACGGTTTCAAAATGCTCTGAAACGGCATACTTCAGTGCGACGAAGGGGTTTATTGTCGCTTTATTGAGAAAGCCATCGCGGGTAACGGCAGAATCCTTAAGCTGTATTGGCCGACCGCCAAAAGAGCCGCGGACACCTCCAACAATAAGAAAACCAATCAGCAAAGAGAATATCACCCGGCGCGGAACTGTACCTGTGATAGAGACAAGAAGCCGATCCGGCACCAGCGGGCGGGCTACCAAATTTCTGCATATGCCAGCACCGAGACTCAGCAGTAAAATTCCTGCAAGCAATTCCAGAATAACGTGGTACTGGGCATAAATAGTTTTGCCGATTGCCGCAGGGTCGTCATAGTACAATCCGAAAAGCCATTGGTTGAACAGATCATCATATTCCTTAAAATACCCGATGGCTATACGTCCCAGCACCAAAATGCAGCCCCAAAACATAACCCCCATGATCAGGCGAAGCCGTTCGGCACGGTGTTCCCAATCAACAAAGCCAGAGATCAAGGTCAAGAAAAAAGAGGGGGCCATGGCCATGGTCGCCACTTTTGAATCGAAACGGAAACCTATTTCCATAGATTGCAAAATGGTTGGCAAGCCGCTATCTGCGGCCATTCGGGCGGAAAATACCGTCAAAAACAGGATACGGTAGAGGGTAAGCAAGACAATACTGACGAGCCAGAGCTTCCCGTCACGGGAAAGCTGCCGACAGAAGCGAGGCCAGCTCAACTCCACAGCCCCAGCAACACGATATCCTTGCTCTCTGATCAGCTTGATTGCAAAAGCCATAAATCCCCTGTGCACCTCTCCCTAGTATGTGTCATTGCAACCTCCGCGTGACACATACCCCACTCTTCTCAACATGTCTATTTTTATCGTACAATCGCAAAGTTGCACCTGGAATAATCGCGAAAATCCCCCAACTAACTCTCGCCCAGCAACAAACCCATATTGCCGCCATCGGCGCCGACACCCTTGTGGATGACGAGCTGTTTCCCCTCCTGCTGCCCAGCCTGATAGGTGTCGGCATGCACCCGAGGCCCGTTATGCTGCACGGTGCGGAGCCGGGGATAGCGGGCCCGGTAGTAGCGAATCAGCCCCGGATCGGCGGCGCAGATCATGCTAGAGTCGGTGTTATCGCCGGTGGTGTGCATGGCCTCCCGGTCCTGGGTTGTGAGCTTTTCCCGGAAGCCGTTGAGCACCCCGAGCCAATAGGAATTCTTCTCCTGACCCGTGGCTGCTGTGCTTTTCCGGTACTCCTGCCAGAGATAGTC
>CALMMG010000079.1 GCA_937868185.1 uncultured Pseudomonadota bacterium | reverse complement strand
CAGGCGGGTTTTTTTGTCCGGGTTGCCGATCCCACCGGACAATCGCTCATTGTCACCCTGCCCCCGGATTGGCATCAGCTGGATAGTGAATTTTTTCCGTTGTTCCGTAATGGGACTGGGTCTGATAGCTGGATAGTCATTCCTGCCAAAGGTCGAAACGATTCCCTTGAGATTATCAGCAGAAGGATCGGGGGCGGATATCTGCTCCAGATTGGCAGGGGTTCTGGTGAGCGGCAGAAAATTTTGGAAAATTTCGGGGAGGTATTTGCGGGGATCATGCTGCCGTTAATTATTTTCGGGTTTGTCGGCGGGTTTTTTCTGGCCTTCCGCTCCCTGCGCCCGGTGCGCGATCTTATTCAGGTCGTGCGCAGCATCGATATCGGCAAGATGGACGTCAGGGTGCCATCGCGACAGACCGGTGATGAGCTGGATGAGTTGGTTCGTCTTTTTAACACCATGCTGGAGAAGATCGAACAGCTGCTCACTGGCATGCGGGCGGCGCTGGATAACGTGGCCCATGATCTGCGTACTCCGGTAACGCGTTTGCGGGCCGGGATCGAAACCGCCTTGCAGTCCGACAACAAGGCGGAGACCTTGCGCGAGGCCCTGCTGGATTGTGCCGAAGAATCAGAGCGGATCATCACCATGCTTAACACCCTGATGGATATCTCCGAGGCGGAGACAGGGGTGATGAAGCTGCATCGGCAACCCATTGATGTTGTTTCGCTTCTTGCCGAGGTGGTTGATCTGTACCAGTATGTCGCGGAAGAAAGAGGGGTGGCGGTTGCTGTTTCCGGTCCGGCTGATCTTGCGGTGATGGCGGATATGGCCCGGATGCGGCAGGTTGTCGGAAATCTGCTGGACAACAGCCTCAAACATACACCGCCTGGTGGCCGCATAGAACTCAGCTGTGCCCGTCAGGCTGAAAATGTGGTAATCCGGGTGCAGGATACTGGGGCAGGCATTCCGTCGCATGATCTGCCCCGGATTTTTGATCGGCTGTATCGGGGAGATCACAGCCGCAGCCAGCGCGGTCTTGGCCTGGGCTTAAGTCTTGTCAACGCGGTCATCCATGCCCATGCAGGGAGCATTGAGGTGGAAAGTGTGCCTGGTCATGGCTCGGCGTTCATTCTGCGGCTGCCTGCCGATTCTTCATTGGCGTCTTGATCCGCCGCTTCAGTTCATGAGCGTTGTGCCTGACCAGGAGTCCTTTTAAAGCTCCAACCTTTCATGTTTGTAATGTCCAGGAAATCTTCTGGTAATTCTTTGCCTGCTATATTCAGGCAAAGTAGTACTTTTTCCTTTGCAAAAATCCGTGGTCATTGTGACGACAGGCAAGGGAAAGCTTAGGCAAAGGACAAGCCCTCCCTATTATGTCAAAGATCATAGATTCCTTGGTTTCCCGCCTTCCATCCCTTGGTCGTTTTCAGCTGCTCCGTCTTTTCTTTGTTTACTACAGCCTGTATGCCTTTGGGGTGCGGTTGGCATTGTTGAGCCGCAGCTGGTCACAGATCGGGCATTCGCCTTTCACCGTGGGGGCCATCTTTCTGGTCGGCCTGTTCTACGATTTGGTTAATGCTGTGTATTTTGCCATTCCCATTGTTCTGTATCTGATGGTCATGCCTCATCGGTTTTTTGTTAGCCGCTGGCAGAGGCTTGTTCTCTACCCCCTTGTTTTTGCCCTGAGTTATGGTCTGGTTTTTTCTGCCTTGGCCGAATGGCTGTTCTGGGATGAGTTTGGCGTGCGGTTTAACTTTATCGCCGTGGACTACCTCGTCTATACCCACGAGGTGATTGGCAATATCCGTGAGTCCTATCCGGTGCCCTTGCTCCTTTTCATGGTTGGCGTTGCGGCAGCCCTGATTTTTGTTGTTATTCGGCCCCGGCTTGAAGCAGTCATCACCTCGGTGCGACAACAGGGACGCCCAGCCTCCGGGCTTGTTGCCCGTCTGGCTGCTGGCGCAGCCTTTCTGCTCTTGCCCATACTCCTATTTTTGATCGTGGATGGCTCCCTCGTTGGCGGGGCTTTTGATAATCGCTATGAAAAAGAACTGGCAGAGAACGGGATATATCAGCTGTTTTCCGCCTTTCGCAACAACAGCTTGGACTACGCGACCTTTTATAAAAACATGGATGAAAAGGCCGCGTTCACTGGTCTGCGCACCCTGCTTAAGACCAAAAACAGCCGCTATGTTGATGACAACCCTGCGGACATAGAGCGGGTGCTTACCGCTGTGGCTCCGGAAAAACGGCATAACGTCGTGTTGATCATGGTGGAAAGCCTGAGTGCGGAGTATCTCGGCTCTTTTGGCAACACTGCGGGCCTTACCCCAAATCTTGATGCCCTGGCCAAGGACGGTCTGCTGTTCAATCGGCTGTATGCCACTGGCAACCGGACGGTGCGCGGGATGGAGGCAGTCACCCTCTCTGTGCCGCCGACGCCGGGCCAGTCCATTGTCAAACGGCCCAACAACGCCAACATGTTTTCTCTCGGGTTTGTTTTTCGGGATAAAGGCTACGACACCAGATTTTTCTATGGCGGCTTCGGGTATTTTGACAACATGAACGCTTTTTTCGGCGGCAACGGCTTTGACGTTACCGATCGCTCCAATCTCAGCGCGGAGGAGATCAGTTTTGCCAATATCTGGGGCGTGTGCGATGAGGATATCTTGGGTCGGGCACTGCGGGAATTTGACCAGTCTGCGAGCCAAAAGAAGCCATTCTTTGGGTACGTGATGACCACCTCAAACCACAGGCCTTTCACCTATCCCGAGGGGAAAATTGATATCCCTTCAAAAACCGGGCGGATTGGGGGAGTCAAGTATACCGATTACGCCATCGGCAGGTTTATCGATGAGGCGCGGCACCATGCCTGGTTTGACAATACCATTTTTGTCATTGTCGCGGACCATTGTGCTGGCAGTGCGGGGCGTCAAGAACTTCCGGTGCATAGCTACCATATCCCCTTGATTTTTTATGGCCCAGGGATCATTAAGCCGGGGGTGAACTCTACCCTGGCAAGCCAAGTGGATCTGGGGCCCACCCTGTTTGGCCTTCTGAAGTGGCAATACCACAGCAAGTTCTTTGGCAAGGATATTTTGGCCCCTGATTTCACGCCCCGGGCCTTTATCGGAAACTACCAGCGGCTTGGCTATCTTGAGGGAGGGTATCTGGCCATTCTCAACGAACGGCAGGGGATCGCCCAGTATCAGGTGGTGAGTGAAACCATGCAGGATGCGGTTTTGGTCCCGATAGCGGAGAAAAAAGAACTGAGCGAGAAGGCCATCTGTTCTTATCAGGGAGCCAGTCTGCTCTATCAGAGAGGGTTGGACCGCTGGGCGCCGGAAGAGAGGCTCCCCCGGTTCAACCAAGCAGCGGCCATGGTGTCCCGATCCGGGCCTAAAAAAGAGGGGATAAGCATGGATTTTCGTCGCGCTTTGTGATAATAAAGGAAGCTGGTTTGCGATAACCGCACGAAGCATCCGGACTGTGGCGCATGTCCGTGGCCGAATTCTAGAATACTATTCGAGCAGAAAAAGAGGGTTTCATGGCTAAGGATAAAATTTTTGCAACCCCCCATGGCACGGTGGCCGATTTTAGTTTTGATGCGAAAACCGCATCTGTCTTCGACGACATGTTGGTCCGTTCGATCCCTTTTTATCTGGAAGTGCAGCGGATGATGGCCGAATTGACTCTGGATTTCGCGGTGCCGGGAACGAACGTCTACGACCTGGGTTGCTCCACTGGAACGACCCTGATCCAGCTGGACCCGATTCTCCCTGCGGGAGTAAGGATGGTGGGTTGCGATTATTCAGAGGAGATGCTGAAAAAAGCAGAGGAAAAGCTGCAGAGTCATGGCATGCAGCATGATTACCATCTTGAGTGCATGGATCTCAACAACGAGGTGCGGGTCGAGAATGCCTCGGTGGTGATCATGAACCTCACCCTCCAGTTCGTTCGGCCCCTGAACCGGGAGCGCTTGATCCGGAGTATCGCCAAAGGGGTCAATGAAAACGGCTGCCTGATCCTCATCGAAAAGGTGTTGAGCCGGGATTCGCTGCTGAATCGGTTTTTCATTAAGTACTACTATGATTTCAAGGAGGCAAGCGGCTACAGCAAGCTTGAGATCAGCCAGAAACGCGAGGCCTTGGAGAATGTCCTCATCCCCTACCGGGTGCAGGAAAATGAAGAACTCGTCTTGCAGAACGGCTTCAGCGAATGCGAAATCTTTTTCAAATGGTACAATTTCTGCGGCTATATCATTCGCAAGGGGGCGAAATGAGACTGAGCAATCCCTTCATGGTCGGAGCCGGAAATTTTTTCTTCCGCTACCGGGCCTATATGTTCCCGGTCATCTTCATCGCCATGCTCTTTGTGTTCAGGCCGCAGATTATCATTAGCGAGACCGTGACCAACTGGCTGACCAGTCTGGGGTTGGTGGTGACCTTGTTGGGCGAGGGGTTGCGTTTTTTTACCATCGGCTTTGATTATATCGAGCGGGGGGGGAAAGATGGCAAGGTCAATGCCAGCCGCCTGGTTACCGGCGGAATCTACAACCATGTCCGTAACCCCATGTATCTTGGCAATATCCTGATCGCCATCGGCATCGGCTTGTATGGCGGCGCGCCCCTGGCCTTTGTCACGGTGCTACCGTTTTTCGTCTTCTTCTACTATGCGATTATGGCTACGGAGGAGAAGTTTTTGCAGGGGAAATTCGGCGAGGAATACGAAGCTTTCTGCCGCAGGACGTGTCGACTGTGGCCGTCGTTTGCCAATATCGGGCAGACCTTGTCCGGGTTCAACTTCCATTGGTGGCGCGCCCTGATCAAGGATAGCGGCACCGCCTTTTGGACCTTTGTCGCTCTGGCGCTGATTCCGTTGTGGCGGGAGTATTTCCTCTATGGAACCACAGTGAGCGAATCGGCGTACGCTCCCTATGCCGCAGGCATCGTGGTCGTTCTGCTCCCCTGCTACATCGGGTTGCGCATTCTTAAGAAAAAGGGCACCATCGACATTTCGTCGTAAGGCTGGCGGGACAAGGCCTGGTGTGCTGAGCCGTACGCTTATTCGTCGTAGAGTTCGGGCGTGTGCCGGATGATCTGGGCATCGACCAGATAGATGACATCCTCAGCAATGTTGGTCGCGTGGTCCGCAATCCTTTCCAGATGCCGTCCCACAGAGAGGACATGCAGCAGGTTGTTCACATGGTCGGTATCGGTGGTGAGCATCCCCTTGAGCTGGGTATACATCTCCCGGTTCATGGCGTCCATGGTGTCGTCGGCCGCCCGAATCTGGTGGGCTAGGCGCACATCATGGTTGATCAGGGCGTCGATACTTTCCGTGACCATTTTTTCGGCCAGACTGACCATGGCCGTCAGATCAAAGGGAATTTCAAACTGTTCCTGGCCAGCGAGGAATAACCCCCGCTCAGCGATGTTCACCGCCAGATCCCCAATCCGCTCCAGATCGCTGTTGATTTTCAGCACTGCTACGATGAAGCGCAGGTCGATGGCCACCGGCTGATACAGGGCGAGAATTTTCAGACAATCCTCCTCGATTTCCACCTCCATATCGTCAACTTCCCGATCCCCTTTGATCACCGCATTTGCCTTGCCAGGATCTCGGTTGATCACGGAAAGCGTGGCCTGATAGACCCGGTCTTCCACGGCTTCGCCCATGGCGATGATCTTTGCCTTCAGTTTGTCGATATCGTGCTGCATGTGTTTTGGCATGATGTTTACTCCACGCTCATCCGAAGCGGCCGGTTATGTAATCTTCAGTCTGTTTCTGCCGAGGGTTGGTGAATATTTTCGGGGTTGCATCACATTCAATCAGCTGGCCTTCATAGAAAAAGGCGGTGTAATCGGAAACCCGGGCTGCTTGCTGCATGTTGTGGGTGACGATAACAATGGTGTAATTGGTGCGCAGCTCTCCGATCAGATCCTCGATCCGCATGGTTGCTTTGGGGTCAAGGGCAGAGGCTGGTTCATCCATGAGCAGAATCTTCGGTCCGACGGCCAGGGCGCGGGCGATGCAGAGCCGTTGCTGTTGCCCGCCCGACAGTCCCATGGCATTGGCCTGCAACCGGTCTTTGACCTCATCCCAGATGGCTGCCTGTTGCAGGCTTTGCTCGACAATCTCCGCCAACCGTTTTTGGTTTTTCTCGCCGTGAATCCTGGGGCCGTAGGCAACATTGTCGAAGATGGACTTGGGAAAGGGGTTTGATTTTTGAAAAACCATTCCCACCTCCTTGCGCAGCTCCACGACATCGGTGCCTGGGGCATAGATGTCTTTCTGATTGATGGAGATCTCCCCTTCCACCCGGCTGTGGGGGATGGTGTCGTTCATCCGGTTCAGGCATCTCAGAAAGGTGGACTTGCCACAACCCGATGGGCCGATCAGGGCCGTAACGTGCTTGGCCGGGATCAGAAGAGAGATGTCAAAAAGCGCCTGGGTGACCCCATAAAAAAAGTTGACCTGGTTGGTGGTGATGACCATCTCCAGATCTTTGGGATAAATTGACTGTTCTACCATCGGAATTTTTTCCTGAAATGGGTTCGGATGAGTATTGCGCCAAGGCTTAAACCCAAGACGAGCAGAAGTAGAACCAGGGCGGTACCATATTGCATATGTCTGATCCGGTCCGCTTCCGGATGTTGGGTGGCTAGGATGTAGAGATGGTAAGGGAGGGCCATGACCTGATCAAAAAACGATTTGGGCAGCCTGGGGAGATAAAAGGCGGCCACGGTCAGGAGGATGGGTGCTGTTTCCCCCGCTGCTCGGCCAATGCCCAAAATCGAGCCGGTTATCATGCCGGAAAGGGAGTAGGGCAGAATGTTGGTACGGATCATCTCCCACTTGGTGGCACCCAAGGCGAGGCTGGCATCGCGGAATCCCTTGGGCACGGCGCGCAGCGACTCTTCACTGGCCACGATTATGGTGGGGAGCACCATGCAAGCCAGGGTCAGGCTGCCCGCCAGAATGGAGGGGCCGAAGCCGCAGAACAACACAAAGAGGCCAAGGCCGAACAGGCCAAAGACAATGGACGGAACCCCGGCCAGGGTGATAATGGCCAACCGGATCAGGGTGTTAAATCTGCCTTGGTCGGCATATTCGGCAAGGTAGATCGCCCCGCCAACCCCAAGAGGCAGGGAAACGGCAATGGTGCCCACCACCAGAGAGAGGGTGCCGACAATGGCCGGGAAAATGCCGCCCTCAGCCCCGCTTCTTCTGGGAAAGGTGCTGACGAACTGCCAGTTGAGGGCAGGAGCCCCGTTCTTGATGATGTCGAACAGGATATAGCCGACCACCAGAACAATGGCGTAGGTGATGAACCGTAACGAGAAAAGGATGAATTTGTCAGCGGTATTGTTCATTTCATCATGCCGTATTTCTTCAGCACGCGCTGTGCAATGATATTGAGGGCAAAGGTGATGCCAAGCAGAATGATCCCTATCCAGAAAAGGGCTTGATAATGGATGCTGCCAAAGGGAACCTCGCCCATCTCCGCAGCGATGGTGGCGGTCATGGTCCGCACCGAGGCCAGGGGCGAAAAGGTGAGGATGGCCGAATTGCCGGTAACCATCAGCACCGCCATGGTTTCTCCGATAACCCTGCCGATCCCGAGCATGACTGCCGCGACGATTCCTGGCAGGGCAGCGGGCAAGGTAACCCGGAAGATGGTCTGGAGATGGCTGGCACCTAGAGCCAGGGAGGCATTTTTAAGGGCGTAGGGCACACTGACCAGGGCATCCTCCGAGAGGGAGATGATGGTGGGGATGGCCATGAGCGAGAGAAGTAAGGCGCCGGTCAGGGCAGTGAGGCCGGTAGTGAGACCGAAGAAGGTTTTAACGAGGGGGGCCACCACCAGCAAGCCAAAAAAACCCAGAACCACGGAGGGGATGCTGGCCAGGATTTCGATGAAAGGTTTAAGGAATTCCCGTTCGGCGGGTTGGGCAATTTCCGCGATGTAGATGGCCACCAGTACGGAGATGGGCACCGTGACCAGCATGGCCAGGGCGGTTACCAAGGCAGAGCCGGAAAGCAGGGGGCCAACACCGAAATGCTCTTCCTGAAAAGAGACAGGAATCCACTGGCTGTCCAGGAGCTTTCCCAGTCCTGGCTTAAACGCAAACGGACCGGCCTCCTTAAACAGGAAGAGGAAAATCAGGCAGACAATAAGGACACTGGTCGATGCGGCGCTGACCAGCAGCAGCCGCATCAACTTGTCGGTTATGTGTAGCTTACGAGACCGGGACATATCCTGTTTCTCTCACAATCTTCTGACCTGCAGGACTGAGACAGAAATCGATGAATTGTTTTGTCGTGTCCTTAGGCGTGCCATTGGTGTAGAAAAAAAGAGGCCGGGAAACAGGATATGCGCCGGAAACAACCGTCTCCTCGCTGGGCACCACCGGGTTGGGCTGGTCCTTGGCCTGAACGCCAAGGGTTTTTGCCTTGCCTTTTGCTTCCTCGGCAAAGCCCAAGCCTACATAGGCGATGGCCCCTCGGTCAGCGGCCACGGCCTGAACCAATGCCGAGGTGCCGGGCAGCAACCGGGCGGAGGGGCTGAAGTCTTCCTTATTTAAAACATGCTCTTGGAAGAAAACAAAGGTGCCGGAGCTCGATTCGCGGGATAAGAGGAGGATGGGGGCATCAGCGCCGCCTACTTCTTTCCAGTTGGTTATTTTGCCCGTGTAGATGAGGCGAAGCTGGTCAATGGTCAGGCTGTTCACCGGATTTTCCGGATGCACGATCAGGGCGATGCCGTCACGAGCCACGGGGATTTCCACAGGGGAAACCTTGTTTTCCTTGGCAAGATTCTGCTCTTTATCCTTCATCCCTCTGGATGCCGCACAGATATCGGTGGTGCCGTTGATCAGGGCGGCGATCCCGGTGCCGGAGCCGCCGCCGGTTACGGAGATGTCCGCTTCGGTATGGGCTTTCATAAATTCTTCCGTCCAGGAGCTGACCAGATGGACCATGGTGTCGGAACCCTTGATGGAAAGGGTTTGGACCGGGGCGGACTGTTGTTTGGGGCCGGAGTCGCAACCTGCTATTGCGGTTACGAGCAGCAGACTCAGGGCCAGGGTAATTTTTTTCATGATCTCCTCCGTGTGCGGTGGGGCAATGGTTGGTGAAGTCTCGAACAATGGGAAGGTGTGGGTTGGCGTCTGTAACCCTTTGATTTTGCCGGAGCCGGACGAATCAATTCATGCATAGCCCCGATACCAGAAATCCGAGGTATTTGCCAGTATAAAATTATACTGGAGCTTGCCTTGCACGCCTGCAAAAAAAGAAAAAAGATTTGTTTCGGGTGGGTGGGAAAAGAATCAGCCGGTGCGATCTACATGGCAAAGGGTGGCGATGATGATCAGGGTGCCGATCAGCAGCCAGCCCGGGCCAAAAAGCCACAAGGCCAGGGGGACGGAAAGGTAATAACCTCGCATTCCTAAGGTGTAGTGGGCCGCACCGTACTGGACTGTTTCGACCACTGAGGCGAGGCTTGGCGAAGAGGTCGAATCCAGGGGGACATTGATCATGAAGCCTACATGGTTGTAATAGCGGATGGCCATGGTGAAATTGAAGAAGGTGAAGAAGAAATCCACCGAGAGGATGAGCAGCTTGATCTGGTGCAGGCTCTCGATTCTTTTCCCCAAGAAACTGAACATCTGGATGGCGGCGTCGGTCGGGTGACCTGGGGTCAGGACGATATTGAGCAGAGCCAGGGCGATGAGGATTGCCGTGGAGGCCAGAAAGCTTGCAGCCATGGTCCAGTTGCGCAGGGTCTGCACGGCCAGGATGTCCCGCTGGTTTACCATTATTTCCCGGACCCAGGCCGCCCTGGTTGCGGCGTTGCGGGCATAGATCGTTGCCTCCGGGAAACGGCCTTTCATGGCCAGCAAACCCAGATGATAGAGGAGTAACAGCAGAAAGGCCACCGCCGTGAACGGGCTTATTTCAAGGGGCAGAAAGGTCAATGGCTCTTCTCGCTGATCTGGTGTGTTGTCTCCGCTGGCGCATGACGGTGGGCGCGGAGCATGAAGTAGAGGACCGGCACTGCCATGCGGCTGATCAGCAGCGAGGCGATCTCCCCGAACATCAGTGAGATGGCAAGCCCCTGGAAGATCGGGTCGGCCAGGATTACCGAGGCACCGACCACCACGGCCAAGGCGGTAAGAAGCATGGGCCTAAAGCGGATGGCCCCTGCTTCCACCACCGCTTCCTTGAGCGGTAGACCATGGCTGATGCGCAGCTCGATGAAATCCACCAGGATGATGGAGTTGCGCACCACGATTCCGGCTCCGGCCATGAAACCGATCATGGAGGTGGCGGTGAAGAAAGCGCCGAAGGCCCAGTGGGCCGGGAGAATGCCGATGAGCGAAAAGGGGATGGCTGCCATCACTACGAGCGGCACGGTGTAATCCTTGAACCAGCCCACCATGAGCATGTAGATGAGGATCATCACCGCGCAGAAGGCGAGCCCCAGATCCCGGAAGACCTCTAGGGTGATGTGCCACTCGCCGTCCCACTTGATTGCCGGTTCCAGCTCGGAAAAAGGTTGCTTGAGGTTGTAGACGGTGATCGCTTTTTTGTCGCCTCCGTATTCCCTCCCATCGAGTTTAGCAAGTTTCTTGTTCAGGGCGATGATGGCGTAGGCCGGGCTTTCCGCTGCCCCGGCCACGTCGCCGGTCACATAGATAACCGGCCGCAGGTTTTTGCGGTATATGGGCTGGTCAATGGGCGCCTCGGTTACCGTGACCAACTCCCGCAGGGGCACCAAGGGGCCGATCGGGTTCAGGCCGGAGCGGAGTTGGATGTTCAGGATGTTCTCAACCCGTGCCCGTTGCGCGCGGGGCAACTCCAGGACGATGCTGATCCCCTCCTTGTCAGTGGGCAGGTGAAACAGGCCGATGGGCAACCCCTTGACAGCCAGATCAACGGCTTGGGTGATCTCGCCTGCGGAGATGCCGTTGAGGGCACTCTTTTCCTTGTCCACCGCGATGATGGTCTTGGCTCGTTGGCTCTCTCGGTACCAATCCACATCGA
The DNA here is from genome assembly GCA_937868185.1 of uncultured Pseudomonadota bacterium. Classification (GTDB taxonomy): domain Bacteria; phylum Desulfobacterota; class Desulfobulbia; order Desulfobulbales; family Desulfurivibrionaceae; genus Thiovibrio. The sequence goes on along the minus strand of CALMMG010000079.1, from coordinate 1,021 downwards.
CAACCCCTTCCGTGGCGGTGAAGAGTTCCCTGACCTTGGTGGCTAGCTTTAGCCGCTGATCATCGGTTTGGCCGTAAATCTCGGCAACCAGAGTTTGCAGCACCGGCGGCCCAGGGGGTACCTCGGCTACGGCCACGGTGGCGCCATATTTCTCAGCAATGGCCGCAACCTTGGGGCGAATGCGTTTGGCGATTTCGTGGCTCTGGGCCTTGCGGTCGGACTTGGGCAGCAGGTTGATCTGGATGTCCGCCTGGTTGGTGCTGTTGCGCAGGTAGTAATGGCGAACCAGTCCGTTGAAATTGTAAGGCGCTGCAGCCCCGGCGTACACCTGATAATTGACCACTTCCGGTTCCTGGCCGATGACCGCAGCCATTTCCCGGGCCGCCTGGGTGGTTGCTTCCAGGGTGGACCCTTCGGGCAGTTTCAGGATGACCTGGAACTCGCTCTTGTTGTCAAAGGGCAGCATCTTGACCTTGACCAGCCCGAAATAGACCATGGCGCAGGAGGCAAGGAGCAGCCCGATAATGCTTAGAAAAAAGATCAGCCGCCAGCGGGCTTGGTTAAGGAGCGGGTCCATGATCCGGTGGTAGAGACGGGTAAAGAAGTCATCCGGGGCCTGGCCGTGGTCGTCTTCCTGCTCCGCCTCCTCCTCTGCGTCAATGGGGCATTCCGATGGCGGGCAGTTTTTTCTCAGCACCCTGACCGCAGCCCAGGGCGTAACGGTGAAGGCGATGATCAGTGAAAAGATCATCGCGGCTGAGGAACCGATGGGGATTGGCCGCATGTACGGCCCCATCAGCCCGCCGACAAAGGCCATGGGCAAAATAGCGGCGATCACCGCCAAGGTGGCGAGGATGGTCGGGTTGCCCACTTCGTTTACCGCCTCGATGGCAATGGTGAGCACGGATTTTTTGTTGTTTTTCGGCAACCGGAGGTGGCGGACGATGTTTTCCACCACCACGATGGCGTCGTCCACCAGGATGCCGATGGAAAAGATCAGGGCGAACAGGGTGATGCGGTT
>CALMMG010000078.1 GCA_937868185.1 uncultured Pseudomonadota bacterium | reverse complement strand
TGCGTATTCCGGAGCAAGTCGGCCACCAATTCCGGTCGAATCCGGCCACTGATTCCGTTTCATTCCGGCCGGGCATTCCGGTGGAAAGCGGCCACTGATTCCGGAGGAATCCGGCCACCCTGTTGAGGGGGTAGCGGCGCGGGATAATGACTGGTATCTGATCTCCTTTTTCAAAGGAGGACAAGATGCCGGCAGAGAGATTATCCATGCGCAAGATTTACGAAATACTGCGGTTAAAGTATGGCCACGGGCTGAGCAATCGCGAGGTGGCCGCAAGTGTGTCGGTAAGCCGGAGTACGGTAGCGGATTATCTGCTGCGTGCCCAGGCTGCGGGTCTTTCCTGGCCGTTGCCTGACGGACTGGATGAGGCCAAGTTAGAGCAACGGCTGTTTCCCTCGGTGAGCCCGGAAAGGCCACAAAGCAGGCCACAACCCGATTGGGCCGATGTGCAACGGGAACTGCGGCATAAAGGCGTAACCCTGGCCCTGCTGTGGCAGGGGTACAAAGAAAAGCATCCGGAGGGGTGCCAATACAGCTGGTTTTGCCAACAGTACGAACGGTGGCGTGGCGCTATCGACCCGGTGATGCGCCAGGAACATCGCGCCGGCGAGAAGCTGTTTGTCGACTATGCCGGCCGGACCATGGAAGTGGTCGATGCAAAGACCGGTGAGATCCGCAAGGCGGAGATCTTTGTCGCCACTCTGGGAGCCAGTAGCCTGACCTACTGCGAAGCGACTTGGAGCCAGGGATTGCCGGACTGGATCGGTTCGCACGTGCGTTGCTTCGCTTTTCTCGGTGGCGTCCCGGAGGTGGTTGTTCCGGACAACCTCAAAAGCGGGGTGAGCAAAACCTGCCGCTACGAGCCGGAGTTGAATCCTACCTACCAGGACATGGCCACGCATTATGGTGTGGCGATTGTTCCGGCGCGGGTGCGCACCCCACGCGACAAAGCCAAGGTGGAGACCGCCGTTCAGATCGTTGAACGGCAGATCCTGGCCAAGCTGCGGCACCAGCGGTTTTTTTCCCTGGCGGAGCTGAACCGGGCTATTGGCCAACAGCTGCAAGTCCTCAACTGCAAACCCTTCCAGAAACTTCCCGGTTCTCGGCAAAGCCTGTTCGACAGCCTCGACAAACCGGCCCTCAAACCTTTGCCGGCTACAGCGTACGAATTTGCCCTGTGGAAGAAGGCCACGGTGCATATTGACTATCATGTCGAGGTGGACGGCCATTCCTATAGCGTGCCCTCGCGGCTGGTGAAAAAGCGGCTCGACATCCGCATCACCGTGTCGGTGATCGAATGTTTTGACCGGGGGCAACGGGTTGCCAGCCATCAACGGAGCCAGGACAAGGGCCGCCACACCACGGTAACCGAGCACATGCCGCCGTCGCACCGGCAGTATCAGCAGTGGACCCCGCAACGGTTTCTCCGCTGGGCCGCCAAGATCGGCCCCCTGACCACGCAACTCACCGAAAACATCCTAACCTCCCGCGTCCATCCCCAGCAGGCCTATCGCAGCCTGATGGGTATTCTTCGTTTAGGAAAGAGCTATGGCAATGACCGGCTGGAGCTAGCCTGTGGCCGGGCGCTGGTCATCGGTGCGGTCTCCTTCCGCAGCATTGACTCCATCCTCAAAAACGGTCTGGACAAGGCCAAGGAGGTGGAAGAGGTGACCCAGGACCCCGTGGTGCACGATAATATCCGTGGCCCTCACTATTACCACCCCACGGTGCAGTAAGGAGGCGCCATGTTGACTCATCCCACCCTCGATAAACTGGAATCACTCCGCTTGCATGGCATGGTCCAGGCACTGAAGCAGCAATGGGAACAACCGGAGATCAGCGAGTTGCCCTTTGAACAGCGACTTGGTCTGCTGGTCGACCGGGAGACCGATCTCCGTCAAACCAGGCAGATGCAGGCCCGGCTTCGCAAAGCCAAACTTCGGCAAAATGCGGTGATTGAAGATATCGATTTCAAGCACCCCCGTGGCCTGGACCGGTCGCAGGTGCTGCAACTGGCCACCTGCCAATGGATCAAGCAGAAACAGAACCTGCTGATCACCGGTCCCACCGGCGTGGGCAAATCGTACCTGGCCTGTGCCTTTTCCCATACCGCCTGCCGGGAAGGGTTCAGCGTGCTGTATCTGAGGCTTGCCCGCCTCCTTGCCGATCTCGCACTGGCCAAAGGCGACGGCCGCTACATCAAGCTGCTGGCCACCTTCGCCAAAACCGACCTGCTGATCCTCGATGACTACGGCCTGGCACCGTTTACCAGAGAACAGCGCTATGATTTTTTAGAGATTTTAGAGGATCGCCATGGACTGCGCTCCACGCTGGTCACCAGTCAGCTCCCGATCGAGCACTGGCACGAACAGATCGGCGACCCCACCACGGCCGACGCCATCCTTGACCGGCTGATCCAAAATGCCCACACCCTGAAACTCAAAGGAGGATCGATGCGGAAAAAGACCCCATTGACAGAACACCAAGACAGCAAGTAGAGACACCATAAACAACCGCGTCGCTACGCTCCGACCGGGGTGGCCGGAATCACCGGAATAGGTGGCCGCCTTCCACCGGAATGCCCGGCCGACTTCGACTGGAATGCGTGGCCGACTTCACCGGAATAGGCA
>CALMMG010000077.1 GCA_937868185.1 uncultured Pseudomonadota bacterium | reverse complement strand
GCGACCAGGACTCCATGTGGGGTACGGTGGGGGTCTCCCCGGACATCATCGAGGCGAGCTGGCAAGCCCTGGTAGACAGCATCACCTACAAGCTCATGAAGGATGAACAGCACAAGCAGTGATACCGGGAAAAAGGACCTGCGCCCGTTGGTGTTGGTCCTTTTCGCCCTGTGCATCCTGAGCGTCACTGCTGTCCGCAATGGCTGGCTTTCCTCTTTTTCCAACCCTGTTCCCGCCCCCGCAAAACTTGCCTGGTGCGATGGTTCTGTCGCCACGGGTCTCTATCGGGTGCCCGCCGATGCCGCCTACCCGGCGGAAGAAGAACAGCCACAGACCGAAGCTGCTCCTGGCCAAGAAAACAAAGCATCCAGAAGGTCTCCAGCCAAACTGGCGCCCCTGTTTTTCAAGCCCATTCCCATCAATCAGGCCGACGAAGAATTGTTGATTACCATTCCAGGGATCGGCCCGGTCCTGGCCAAAAGAATCATCGAATTCCGTAAGCAGCACGGCAGGATTACTGCCATTGAGGAACTGGACGATGTAAAAGGCATTGGCCAGGCCAAGTTAAAGATACTCAAGACCCATCTGGTTGTTGACTGAAATTCAGGACAGAAAAAGTCTCCCCTGAGTCAGACATTGGCCCAACTCCCGGTACAGCACCCGAAACCGCTCCCGGTCTGGCTTGACGCCGAGCGCCCGGATAATCCGCCGAGCCAATGGCCCCTGCGCAAGGATGGTCTCCACACTCTGCTGGATACCATGTCCGGCTTCGACCAGTTCCGGGGTGCAATCCGCAGCCAATTCCTGCCACAGCTCTCCTGCACGCCTGGCCGATTTTCCCCCTCTGCCAAACAGGCGAAGATAATTGAGGTTATCGATCTCCATCTCTTCACCGTCCCTGACCGTACCAACAAAAATATCCGCCAACGCCCCGGTTTCCGCGGCCTTCTGTTCGGCTAGTCCGGCCCAGCGCTCTTCACATAAGCCCTTCAACACCGCACAGATCAGCACCGCAAGGGAAACATCGGCCAGCGGGCACTCCTGGATATCCAGTACCCGAATCTCGATGGCATTGCGGTCGAAACGGGCAATGGCCCCACGGGAGTTGAGCCATTCCGGTTCCAGCACCCCGTCCGGATCAAAGGGGGCGATGTCGCGGCGCAGACGCTGGTAAATCTCCTGCTCGTAATCGGTCTCGCTGAAAACCGGCTCCGGGATGACCTGCCCGGTGATGAATGGAATCCGTTGCTGATTGTGTCGGTAATACTGGAGCCTGGTATCGAACCAGCCGGTAAGCGCGCCATCAGCTACGGGCGAACTGGCGGCTATGGCCGGAAGGATGGGCAGCAGCACCCGGATCGCCGCATGCAACCGACCAAACTCCTCATCCGTGGCAAAGCCCAAGTTGAGATGGGTGGACTGCACGTTGGACCAGCCGTGCCCCTGGCAGTTGAAGATTCGGTTGTAGGTGTGGTAGATGTCCCTATTGCCATGGGGCCAGAGTCGGGTTTCGCTATGCGGGTCCATCCAGGGATGCATGGCAGTGGGTAAGAGAATCGCCCCCTGACTTGCTGCCACCAGGCCGAGTTCCTCAACCTCTTTCTGAAGTTTTTCCGCTAACATAGGCAGGGAAGGGACCGGAGTGCTGTTCTTGATCTCGATCACGTGCAGGGCCAACTCGTTGGACCAGGCCATGATCCCCCGTTCCACCTCGTTGGTAATCTCGCCCGCTTCTTGTTCTAAAATACGGTCGGCAATGGGCGCCACATCCAAGGTATCCTCACAGACCAGCATGTATTCCAGTTCAATCCCGAATTTTACAAACAACCCATCCTGACTCACGCCCACAGCCCTCCGCCCTTGCGCTCGTCCACCCTGCGGGCAAACACCCGCATCAGACGGAGGTACAGCTCGTCTTTCAGCACCTTGTCTTCCACCCCCGCATCGATATTGGGGTTGTCGTTGATCTCGATGAGATAGAAACGTTTGCCGACCTGTTTGATGTCCACCCCGTAGAGACCATCGCCGATGAGGGCCGAGGCCTTGAGCGCCAGCTTGATCAAGCCGGGCGGGCAATGCTCCACCGGCAGAGTTTCGGCCTCGCCATCGGTGAGCTTACGCCCGTCCTGGTCGCGCTTGATGATCTGCCAATGCTTCGGGGCCATGAAATATTTGCAGACAAAGAGCGGCTGCCCATCAAAAATGCCGACCCGCCAGTCATAGGTGGTGGGCATGAACTCCTGGGCAATGACCAGCTCTGATTTTTGCAGCAGGGCCGGAAGCTCACGGGCCAACTCTGCCTCGTTTTTCACCTTGACCACGCCTTGGGAAAAAGAGCTGTCCGGCCGCTTGAGCACACAAGGGAAGCCCAACTCCACACTGAGTTGGTGCCAGTTGCCCGAGTGGACAATACGGCTCTTAGGGATGGGGATTCGGTGCCGGGTCAGGATCTCGGCCAAAAAAACCTTGTTAGTGCAGCGCAAAATCGATTCGGGATCATCGATCACCACCAACCCTTCGGCCGCGGCTCTGCGTGCGAAACGGTAGGTGTGGTGGAGAACGCTGGTGGTTTCCCGGATGAACAGGGCATCAAACTCGGCGAGCCGACCGTAATCATCTTTTTGAATGAATTCCGTGGCAAAACCCACCCCCTCCGCCGCCTTGACCATGCGCTGCAAAGCCTTGGCATTGGAGGGCGCTTCCGCCTCAGTCGGGTCGTGGAGGATGGCCAAATCATAGCGGGCGGTGCGCCGCCGATGAAAGATACGATGCCGCCCCTTAAAATATTCACGGGCCATATCCACGGCAAAATCGCGGTGATCCTCAGGAATATCGCTGGCCGCCATGGGGGTGATTCCGGCCAGCTGCCACTTGCCCTCTTTGTCATTATGGCTGAAGCTGGCGCGCAGAAAAGGGGCCTGGAAGATCTTAAACAGCTGCTGGGCGAGCTTTTCGTGCCGCTTGGCCACATTATGGCCAAAATAGATGCTCACCACAAACTCCGGCGACCTTATCTGCCCCAGGCTCTGCTGGATGATTTGGTCCAGGTCATCAGAGGCGATGCGGATAATGGCCTGGGTTTTGAAATCCTGGATAGTGGCCACGTCCGGCAGGGGCTTGTGCCCCCTGGCCGCGGCCAGCAGCGAGACATAATAGCCCGTGCTCTGGTAGCGGTAGGACTTGCAGAGGTTGAACACCCTGGCCGAGGTCATCTCCGCATAGGCGGCATCGGTAAGATACGCGCGGGCCGGGACGATTTCCACGTCGCTGATCGCCAGGGGCCAGTCCTTGGGGTCGTTGACGACAATCAGCACCTTCATGCACTCACCGTAAGATTCACCCGGCCATTCCCATTTTTCCTGCCCGGCTCGATGATGAGGAGGTTGGCGTCATAGGTGACAATGCCCAACAGGATGGCACAGATAACCCGATCAATAGAGACCTCGTATTTCTGGCCGTCGGCCATGGGGTTATCCATGTGCGGATCGGCGATGGCCACCAGCCGGTCGGGTCGGTTGTAGCCACAGAGAAGGACAAAATGGCCGGAGGCATGGCCGCGCACATCGTCATCCTCGCAGAGATCGCCGAACTCCCGCATACTCCGGTAGAGATAGGTGGAGCTTAAGCCGGTGAGCACCGGAATGGAGCGTTTCAGATATTTGCGGAGCAGAGCAGGGGTAAGATCGGCAAAGCGCAGCTCACCGCCAAGGTTGAGAAAATTAAGATAACCCCGGGTGGCAAGGTGGAGTTTTGCATCATCCTTGGCCTCCATCTGAGCCAGGAGCCGCGCTTCGATATAGTCCGGGCCATGCAAAAACCAGGTGGGGTCGAAGACCTGAAGGTTATAGGTGTAAATCCGCGCCTTGTAGCCTCGGCGCAGGGCGTGGCAAGCAAGGAAGACATCGAGGGTGCCGCCGGTTTCCAGGCTTTTCACCTCGTCAATCACTTGGGCCAGCGGGATGTCGTCACCGTAATACTGGTACACGGCATGGAGACAGGTGGGGCCGCAGGTAGTGAGATCGGGTTGCGGGAGGATGGTAACGTCAAGGAAGGCTTCCAAGTGATTATCCCCAGGATATCAATAAAAATGATGGAATTTCCCCATCCGAAATCTTCAGGAAGCGGGTAAGGTTTCAGAGCCATCCAACATGAGTAACGGCGGGTTTCCCGTTTCATCGAGCAGGAATTTCTCGATGTTCAGGATAAGAATTTCTTCCGTGCCATCCCCCTTGGTTTTCCGTCCCAAAGCGTCGATAAAGTTACTGTGCTGCTTAGAAAAGGCGATTGGCAGAGGAGAGATCACCTCGTCAAGCAGGCCGAAATATTCGAGGTTGTCGGCAAGGAGAGAAATACGCTGACCACTGGCACGTTCTAAAATAACTGCATATTCGTAAGTAAATTGCTTTATCTTCTTAGCCGCCCCATCAAACAAGGTGAGCAGGGTTTGCAGCTCATCATTTTCCGCCTGATGAATAACATCTTTTGCTACTTCAAGTTTTTCGGCCTGAATGAGGATACCCACCTCAATGGCCAGGGAATGAATCCTTTTATGCGGTTCATCAAAGAGGGTCACGTAGTCGGTCAGGTTATAACTATGAAACTTGCAGGCGTCATACCAGAGACCAAAGGCGCATTTGTGGGGGTCAGTCTGCACCGAAATTTCCTGGCCGTGCGCGACTTGCTCCTTCAATTTTTCCAGCCAGGAAAGGTGGTCCTGCTTGCGCTGGACAAGAGAGTCAATCAGGGTATTAATCTCCTCGGTCAAGGGGGAGATACCCATTTTTTTTCGGATATCGTACACAGGCACAGCCTTGCCCATATAATCCATGACCCCCCGCATATGAGAAGGCATATGCGGAATCAGGGTGTGGTTTGGCATGTCGATGATCGCGACGAGAACCTCCTGCCTCAACCCAAATTTCTGGTCGGCGGAAGTAAACACAAGATACTCATATGCATTGCTGTATTCCTGGACTTTGGAAGCAATCCCTGCAAGCATCGATTTTCTCTCCTCAATGGAATTATCCCATTACCATCTGCCGCTTACTTCCTACATCCTAGCAAAAATAGAAACAGACCTCATCGCTATTTTGCTCCATTCTTTTAGAGTAACCCTGAGGAAATCAGGCCGTCACCCGTGCAACCAGCGCCGCCATATTTGCCCGAATTCGGGCGTACTCCTCAGGGGAAAGTCCGGCTCCGAGGGCCACCATCTCCGCCATTTTTGCGGTGAGGAAGTCGCCAGGGCCATGGGCGTCGGCGTTCACCGCCATACCAGCGCCTGCGGCCAAGGCCATCTTGGTCACATGCCCGTTGGTGAGAGAATGCCCCCTGCGACCAGAAAGCTCAAGGAGAATGCCCTTGTCCGCGGCAAGTTTCGCCTCTTCCAGGGTGATGAATCCGGGGTGGGCCAGGACATCAACGCCTGCCTCAAGAGAAGCCCGGTTGGTTCCTGGCCGTACCGGTTCAACCGGGGTTTCCCCGTGGCCGACCACGATCTTAGCGCCAAGCTCCCTGGCCCTGCGGGTGAGCTCGGCAAACTGCTCGGGCGGCACATGGGTCAGCTCGATGCCGGGCAGAAGCTGGGTTTTGGAGTACTTATTCAGATCAGCCGCCGCCTGAACGATGCGGGGGATGATGAAATCAAGATTGGAGGAGTCGGCGTGGTCGGTGATGGCTATGTATGAATAACCAAGAATTTCAACGCGGCGCAGATGCTCGGCCGGAACAAGTTCGCCGTCACTGAACAGAGAGTGGGTATGCAAATCGATCATGGGAAGGTCTCCATTACTTTTAACCACGATTTTGGGGCCATAAAATTCACAAAAATACTATTTCATAATATCACAACCATTGCCCGATGTTCTAGGTTTTGCGGTCTATATCATTTTCCCCCGCAAGGAGTTCTGGCAGGCACTCTCGATTTCCACCATGAGCAACTGCCCAGGCACCAGCTTCGTTTCGCAGGAAAAATTCACGATCTGATTACCACCGGTCCGGCCACTCCATTGATTGGCCGGAGACTTGCTTGCCCCTTCCACCATAACTTCCACAGTCCTGCCAATCTCCGTCTGCTTGAGAGCAAGGGCAATCTCCTCCTGCCGCGCCTGCAAGCGGGCGAGCCGCTCGGTCTTGACCGCTTCCGTAACCTTGTCAGAAAAATCAGCGGCCTTGGCATTGGGCCGGTCGGAATACTTAAAGGAATAGGAGCCGTGGTATTGCACCGTCTCCATCACCTGCATGGTGGCGGCAAAGTCATCATCCGTTTCGCCGGGGAAACCGACGATTATATCGGTGGTCAGGGCTATATCCGGTCGGTATTCCCGCAGCCTGGCCGCCTTGTCGAGATAGGCCTCGATGGTGTACTTGCGGTTCATGCGTTGCAGGATACTGTTTGAACCGGACTGCACCGGGAGATGAAAATGCGGGCAAAGAACGGGAATCTCGGCAAAACAACGCATCAGCTCTTCGGAAAGATCCTTGGGATGGGACGAGGTGAAACGAAGCCGCTGCAAGCCGTCAATGGCGGCCACGGCACGGAGAAGTTCGGGAAACCCCTGGCTCTGCCTGGGGTCGCAACCTTTTTGGCCGTAGGAATTAACATTCTGCCCGATAAGGGTAATCTCCTTAACCCCTTGGCTCACAAGATGGGTCGCCTCGGCCAGAATATCGCCAAAACTCCGGCTGATCTCCCGGCCACGGGTATAGGGCACCACGCAGTAGGTACAGAAATTATCGCACCCTTGCATGATGGTGATAAAGCGTTTGTGCGAAGGGCCTTCCGCCAGGTTGGGGAGAAAAGGGGGGATAACGAAATCGGCAGAAAGATCCGTGGCTACCAAAGGTTTTCTATCCCGGCGGAATGCTGCAACCAAAGAGGGCAGGGCGTAGATCGACTGCGGCCCCATGACTATATCGATATAGGGCATCCGCTCAAGCAGGGATGCGCCATCCTGCTGAGCCACACAACCGGTCACGGCCAAGATAAAGTCGTGGTGCCTCGCCTTCAACTTCTTGTAGCGGCCAAAACAGCTGTACGCCTTGTGCGCGGCCTTGCCCCGGATACTACAGGTGTTGACCACCACCACATCGGCCTGTTCGGGTTGATCGGTCTGGATATAGGAATGCTCGCCAAGAAGCTGGGCCA
>CALMMG010000076.1 GCA_937868185.1 uncultured Pseudomonadota bacterium | reverse complement strand
AATGGTTTGCCGAAGATATCTGTGCCCTGAGCAGCCACGGCCTGGACTAGTTCCTGCCAGGCCGCAAAGCTCTGCTGCGCCTCTTCCTCATCGAGCACCGACAGGGCAAAGCCGGCATGCACCACGGTGTACTGCCCCACCACAATTTCCGGCACGTACTCAAGACAGATCTTGTTGACCGTGCCGCTATAGTCCACATGCCCCATGAGCAGCCCGTTTTCCTGAAATATCTCCACCACTTTACCGGGAATCGCCAGACACATACTCTCACCCTTTTTTCAACGCCTGCCGACCGATCACGGCCTGCCCCAGGGAAATGCAACCATCATTGCAGGGAAGCTCTTTATGCCGCAGCACCTGAAACCCGGCACGTTCCAGAGAGGCAACCAGCCCCTCCAGGAGCAGCCGGTTCTGAAAAACACCGCCACTCAAGACCACTGTATTTATTTTCTCCCGGCATCGCGCCTCTTCGGCCACCCGAGTAAAGGCCGAAATCAACCCGGCATGAAACCTGCGGCTGATTTCGCTGTGCGCCATCCCGGCCTGCACGGCTTGGGCCACCGCTCGGATCAAGGACCGCACCGAGATTTTCAGCATATCATCTTCTGGATAAACTTCGCAGGGAAAACCCTCCTCGTCAAGCCTGCCGCCAGCCGCCTGCATCAGTTCAATGGCGGCTTGGGCCTCATACTGGATGGTCTGCCTGCCCCCACTCATGGCGGCCACCGCATCAAAGAGCCTGCCGCAGCTGCTGGTCAAGGGGGAGTTCACCCCCTTTTCCACCATGATTAGGATCGGCCCACACGCATGATCCGCCAGAAAGGGCAGGTCGGGCAGCTCCGCGCCATAGGCGGCATGGAGATAACTTAAGGCAGTTCGCCAGGGGGCCTGCACCGCCGCATCCCCGCCCGGCAGGGGCAAAGATTCCAGGGCGGAAAATCGCTGGTAGCCACGGGCATCCCCCAACAAAACCTCGCCGCCCCAGATGGTCTGATCCAGGCCGTACCCCGCCCCATCGAGAATAATACCGATGGCCGGGCCTTCGTGCCGATTTTCAGCCAAACAAGCGGCCAGATGGGCATGGTGGTGCTGCACGGCCAGGGTGGGCAGAGCCTGCTCCTTGGCCCAGCGACTTGAAAGATACTGGGGGTGGAGGTCATGCACGATCAGGGTCGGAGTAATTTCAAAAAGAGCAGCCAGCTGGCCGAGGCTTTGCTGAAAAACCCGGTAGGCCTCCAGATTTTTCAGATCCCCAATGTGCTGACTACAAAAGGCCTGATTTTCTTTGAGCAGGCAGACGGTATTCTTGAGTTCCGCCCCCACCCCAAGAACCATACCCCCGGTTTCCGCAAGCACGATAGGCTTGGGGGCAAAACCCCGGCTGCGCCGAACCTGACGGATCATTCCTGACTGAAGAACAACCACAGAATCATCGCAGGGCAGGTGAATAGGCCGGTCATGCAAAAGAAAACAGTCAGCAATCCCAGCCAGACGCTGCACAGCCTCGTCGTTCTCAATACAAATCGGCTCTTCGCTGCGGTTACCGCTGGTCATGACTAAGGCCCGCACCGGACCCTGCAAGAGAAGATAATGGAGCGGCGCATAGGCCAGCATGAGGCCAAACTGGTCGTATCCCGGCGCAACCTCTGCAGCCACCCCATGTCCCTCTTTTTTAGTGGCCAGAACAATGGGCCGCGCCTGACTCCCCAGAGCCTGCTCTTCCAAGGGCTCTAACCGACAAATCCTCCGAGCCGCGAGCAGATCAGCAACCATGACTGCCAGAGGCTTGGCCTCCCTCCCCTTTCTCTGCCGCAGACACTTTACTGCTTGGCTGTTGGCCGCGTCCACCGCCAGATGAAACCCGCCAATCCCCTTGACCGCCACGATCTCGCCCGCGACCAGCCGCCGGACTGCCTCGTTAAGCGCTTCATCCCGCTCGGCCACTGTGTGCCCATCCGCCGCAACCAGACTAAGCTGCGGCCCACAATCCGGGCAGCAGTTGGGTTGGGCGTGAAACCGCCGGTTGGCGGGATCATCGTATTCTCGCTGGCAGGCCGCGCACATAACAAACCCATGCATGGTCGTATGGGGACGATCATAGGGAATACGCTGCACGATGGTATAGCGGGGGCCACAGTTGGTGCAGTTAATGAAGGGATAGCGGAATCGATGATCAGCCGGATCGAAGAACTCCGCCAGACAGAGAGCGCAGACGGCGACATCGGGGGAGATCAGGGTAGAAACCGGCCCGAAGGTCGCCGAATGATGAAGGGCAAATTCGCCATCCTGGCGCGTAGGCATGGAAATAGAAACGATCTCACCGACCTGAGCCAGGGGGGGCGCTTCTTTCCTCAGGGCAACAAGAAAATCCTCAAGCTGCGCAGTCTGCCCCTGGGCCTCAATGGCAACCCCCCCCGAAGTATTTGCCACAAAACCGGTGAGAGCACGTTCCCTTGCGAGCCGATAGACAAAGGGCCGGAAACCGACACCCTGGACAATGCCGCTGACCGATATCTTCCAGCGCTCGCTTGACATGAGATCCTTCAGATTTGGCTACGAAGCCAGTCCAACCAGGCGGGCATGCCCTCGCCGGTCTTGGCGGAGATCTCAAAAAATTCCAGATGATGATTCACCCGCAGTCCATATTCCCGGCAACGGGCCACATCAAAATCAACATGGGGAAGCAGGTCGGTCTTGTTAATCAGACACAGACTGGCCGCATCGAACATGGCCGGATATTTGAGGGGCTTATCCTCCCCTTCGGTGACGCTGATAATTACAACCTTGGCCGCCTCACCCAGATCAAACATGGCCGGGCAGACCAGATTGCCAACATTTTCGATAAAGAGCAGAGAATTCTCTCCCAGATCAAGTTGGTGCAGGGCCTGATGCACCATGTCCGCATCAAGATGGCAACCCGCCCCGGTGTTGACCTGCACCACGGGGACCCCGGTGGCATCAATCCGTTCGGCATCGAGCATGGTCTGCTGATCCCCTTCTATGACTGCCATGGGAATCTCTTCCCTCAACGCCCGGATGGTCCGCTCCAGAATGGTTGTTTTGCCCGAGCCGGGAGAACTGACGAGGTTGAACGCCACGATCCGCCGCTCCTTAAAGAACTCACGATTATGCGCGGCAATCCCATCGTTTTTTCCCAACACCGCCTCCCGCACCTCCACAACTCGCCCCTGGGCTTGATGCGAATGGTGGTGACCTGCCGCGTCTGGGGCGGGCATGGCCTGCCCAGGTCTCCGGATGGTTACACTGTTCACCGGCTGGCTGCAGCCGCAGGAATCACACATGGGTCCACCTATTATTCGTCTTATTCGTCAATGGTAAGGGCTACAACCTTCAATTCCTTGCCCTGCACGGTCTCCACCACATACCCGCCACATTCTGGGCATTGAGCGAGCAGAGAATCAACGACAAAAGAATGGCCGCAGACCTGGCAGCTTCCGCGCCCGTCAAGTTCGCGGATCAGAAGCTCGGCCCCTTCCGCCGGGGTGTTGCGGGCGGCGGCCTCAAAACAGAAGACGAGCGACTCCACCAACAGACCGGAAAGTCTGCCGACCTCAAGCTCGACAACCGTGACCTTTTGTGCTCCGGCAGCCTGCGCTTTGTCGGAAACAAGTTCAACAATGCTTATAGCCAACGACATCTCATGCATGTGTTGATGATACACGATGCCCGGAGCTTCTTCCAGACAAGAGCGGGAAACTTTATTTTTCTATGAATCCGGCCAGAGGTCGGGATCGGCCACCCCTATCTTCATGGCAAACTTCAGCATGGCCAGCGGGTCACTCATTCCGATTTTTTTACTGATATTGGAGCGGTGCTTTTCTACGGTTTTTGGGCTAAGGCACAGAAGTTCGGCTATGTTTTTGGTGGGATTGCCCTCGATGACCAGCCTGAATATCTGCTGTTCACGATCAGACAACATGTCGTACTTGCTCGACTCGGCGGATTTTTGCTCCCCATTGTTGAGGTACCTCCGGATGAGATGGGAATTTATCTCCCGGCTCAAAAAATATTTACCCTGCGCCACCATCCGCACCGCCTCAAGAACCTCGGCCCAAGGAGCGGTCTTTAAGACATAGCCAAGGGCTCCGGCAGCCAGAGCCTGATGCACATACATCTCGCGGGCGAACATCGACAGGATCACAATTGCCGTGCCGGGGGAATCGTTTTTAATAAGCGGGATACATTCAAGGCCGCTGACCAGGGGCATGGCGAGATCAAGGATCGCCACGGCCGGCTGCAATCTGCGAATTTCCTTAACGGCAGCCTCACCGTCCGCCGCCTCACCAATCAATGCAAGGCCCTTGCTTTTGACAAGCATCTGCCGCAACCCTTCCCGGACGACGGAATGATCATCCGCCACAAAAACCGAAATCTTTGCCATCCTTTCTCCCTAAAAATCAGCCGCACCGAACGCCCAGGGCCACACAACCTCGCATTGTATTGCCGCCCGGACGGGGTCTATCTCCAGATTCAGAAACAGGCATTTTTTTTAATACAATACTATTTGGCTGTCAGGAGCAAGTTTTTTCCAGAGAAGAGGCACACAGGGATCAGCACACCCATAAAGAAAAGATCAACGGCCTACCACGTCCACCTCGATTCCCATCAAATCAAGCTCTTTGACCACGGCCAGAACCACCTGCTCTACGGCAACGTTGACCGCAGGCGACATCTCAAGGCCAGTGGACAAGTCAAGGGGAACAATCCCGAAGAGGGTAATAGAGGGAGGCAGACAATCCTGCATGGAAGCAACGGCCAGAAGCTCGGAAAGCCCGATCTGGTGGGGGGAAATTTTCTGTCGGAAATAGGCGGGCGGATCGAGCAATTTTTCTATGACCACTGAACCAGGAGGTTGACTCGAGACAATTGCATCCACAATAAAGAGATGGCTCTTGTCATCAAGATATCCAAGCAGGTCAAGCCCCATGGTCCCACCATCGATCAGCTCCACCTGAGGAGGGAAAATATACCGACGCTGGAGTTGTTCCACCGCTCTTACTCCCGCTCCCTCATCGGAAAGCAACACGTTCCCCACCCCAAGCACCAGAATCTTGTCTGCCATACGCCTCCTTACAAAACAGGCCGTCCCGATAACCGGGGCGGCCTGTTTTCAATAGTAGAAATTTCAAACAACGATCTTATGCTACGGTCCTGACGGTGACTATTTCCCTACTCTCGGGGTCCAAAAGATGGATGGCGCAGGCAAGGCATGGGTCAAAGGAATGGACTGTACGCAACACCTCAAGGGGTTTTTCCGGATCGGCCACCGGGTTGCCCACCAGCGAGGCCTCGTATGGTCCTGGTTCATCTTTGTTGTTTCTGGGCCCGGCGTTCCAGGTGGAGGGGACCACGCACTGATAATTCTTGATCTTGCCGTCCTGGATCACGACCCAGTGGGATAACACCCCACGCGGCGCCTCATGGAAACCAACCCCGCGCTGCTCGCCTTTCGGGAACACCGGCTGGTTGAAGGTCGTATAATCCCCCCTGCCGATGTTGTCCAGCAAGGACTGCCACTGACCAAGCAGAGAATCGTGCAAAACCGCGCAACGCACCGCCCGTGCCGCATGCCGACCAATGGTGGAATGGAGGGCCCCGATCCCGACCTTGACCCCAGCCAACTTACTCACCGTTTCCAGAAGGGTGTCGGTAAAGGTCTTGGTCGGGCCATGCCCTGCGGCGTACATACACAAGACGTTGGCCAAAGGCCCGACCTGGGCCGGTTTGCCGTTGAAGGTGGGGGACTTGACCCAGGAATATTTGCCGTTGTCCTGGAAGTCGGTATGCTGGGGCACAGTCTCTTCCTCCCAGGGATGCCGGTCCCAATCTCCCTTGTACCAGGAATGCTTGATCCCCTCCTTGACCCCCTGCTTGAAGAAATCATCGTTGAACCCGGTGATCGGCTTAAACGTCCCCACATTGCCATCGGCAATGTATCCGCCCGGGAGATCAAAGGCTGTCCCCTTGGTATCCAAGGGCATATCCGGCACCGAGAGATAATTGGTCACCCCGGCCCCGTACTTGGTCCAGTCCGCATAAAAAGCGCCTATGGCCGCGACATCGACCATGTAGACATTTTTGATAAAATCCCCGACTTCGTCGATCAGGGTCTTGATGTAGAAAAGCCGCTCGATGGTCAGGGTGGACTGGCTGTCGGGGTTGATGGGATTGGCCACCCCACCGACGGCCAGATTCTGGATATGCGGGGTCTTGCTACCGAGAATCGCCACCACCTTGTTGATCTTCCGCTGATACTCCAAGGCCTGAAAATAATGGGTGGCGGCAAGGAGATTGACATCCGGGGAAAGCTTCATGGCCGGATGCCCCCAGTAACCGCTGGCAAAGATGCCAAGCTGGCCGGTGCTGACAAACCCTTTCAGCTTTTCCTGCACCGCCTTGATTTCCTGTTCGCTGTTGCGGGGCCAGGGGGAAAGCTGCTGCCCAAGGGCTGCGGCCGCCTTGGGGCTGCCCTTGAGGGAGGAAACAATGTCCACCCAGTCCAAGGCGGAGAGATGGTAAAAATGAACAATATGGTCGAAGATTCCATGGGCACCAATAATCATGTTTCGGATGTACTGGGCGTTGAGCGGCACCTCCAGATCCAAGGCATTTTCCACGGCCCGCACCGAGGCAATGGCATGCACCGTAGTGCAGACTCCGCAGATCCGCTGGGTAAAGAGCCAGGCATCGCGCGGATCCCTGCCCTGGAGAATCAACTCGATTCCGCGCCACATCTGGCCTGAGGACCAAGCCTTGGTCACTCGGCCATTGTCAATCTCGCAATCAATCCGGAGATGCCCTTCAATTCTGGTGATGGGATCAACGACGATTCTCTTAGCCATGCACTCTCTCCTTCAGGGTAACTTTATGCTTTCTTGAGTCTGGGCAATACCGGCAAGGTCTTGACAAACCACAGGTAGGCCATCACCTCTGCGGCAATAATGCCAAAGGTAATGAACAGCTCCGGCACCGAAGGGAAATACCGCCAACCGGTGCCGGGATCAAAGCCGACAATATAGGTATTGAACCGATACATGCTTCCCCCCAGCAGCATGGCGCAGGAAGCGATAAACAGTAGGCGCGGGCTCTGCCGGTTATTAGGATAGGCGAGGATCAACAAGGCAATGAAGAGCAGCAGGTTTTCCAGAAGGAACAGGTTGCCCAGAAGTCCGCCGTCAAAGGCCAGGGGCAGATAGCCACGCAGGTTCACATCTTCGATCCGGACCACCAGATAAAGGCCAAGTATCCAAGGCATAAGCGCCGAAATCTTGCTCAGCAGGTGCATCTCCATCGGCCGTTTGAAAGCAACAGCAGCGACAAGCGATTCAAAGATAACCGCAGCATAGCCAATAACCACGGCGGTAATAAGAAAGAGCAGGGGCAGAAAACCACTCCACCAAAGAGGGGAAAGTTTGTGCCCGGCCATGAGCATCATGGTTCCCAACGAGGACTGATGCATGGTGGGCAGGAGGACGCCCAGCGCGATGAACACAAAGATGATCCGGTTAAGTCTGGCCTGCAACTGGTCTGCCTTGAACTTTTCCAGCAGGGTCGGAGCAAACTCCATCCACAACACCAACACATAGGTGGCGATGCAAAGAGCAACCTCAAACATCACCGAATGCAGGTTGCTGAGCCAGGGCAGGAAGATATTGTAGGCCTGCCAGTAACGGCCAAGATCGAACATAACCGAGAGCCCGGCCAGAGTGTAACCGAACATGCTGGTCATCAGGGCGGGCCGCACCAGAGGAGAATATTCACCCTTGTTAAACACATAGACGATCAGGGCGATGGAATACCCGGCGCAGGCCAAGGCCGTCCCCACCACCACGTCATAGGCGATCCAAATCCCCCAAGGATAGCCGTCGTTCATGTTGGTAACCGAACCAAGGCCAAAGATGAACCGTTTGCCGATGAAAAAAAGGCCTATGAGCACGATAGCTGCGCACACCTTGAAGGGTACGGTCAACACCCTGCTTCCTAATGCTTGTCTTTCCTGCATGGGAACACTCCTTTCCGAAAAGGCCAACGGCTTAAACCACTAGTCTTTTTTCTCTTCCCTGTTCCGGATGATATAGATCAGGCCGCCCAGAACCACGATTGGATAGACCAAGCCCTTATAAATGGCGTATTGGATGCCGTCCGCCAGGGCCACGTAGGAATCCTCAGGCAGATCGGGCAGACCGAGGTTGGCAAACGGCACCCCGGCCAGAAAGAGGACCTGGGAGCCGCCAAGCTCCCGCTCGCCATAGACATGCTGGACATATCCGCCCGCCCGGTGCTGCTGAACCTCGGCGGACTCAATATTGGCCACGGGAAAATCGTAATACTCTCCAGGCTCCATAGCCATTCGCCGCTTGGCCTCGATCCGCAGTTTTTCCACCGGTCCGAACAAGGAAGCTCCGGTAGGGCAAGCAGCGCAACAGGCAGAAATCCCGCCCTTGGCCAGAAGATGGGCGCACATCTGGCATTTGACAATCTCCGGAAAGGGCGAGTCCCACTCAAATTTGGGAATATTATAGGGACAGGCGACCTGACAGTAGCGGCAGCCAATGCAGGCCTTTTTATTGTACGTCACCACCCCGTTCTCTGAATCTTTAACCAAAGCCGAGACCGGACAGGCTGAAACGCAGGCGGGATCAAGGCAATGCATGCAGTGCCGCTTGATAAAGGCAAACCCCGCGACCGAGTCTTTGGGCCCCTCAACGCCGTAGCGCTTGATGATATTCAGGGTTTTGGCGGACAGATCCTGGGGGTCATCCCACATCGACTCGTTGGGGTTTGTGTGTTCCGCCGGCATGTTGTTGGCCTGTTTGCAGGCATACACACAAACCTTGCAACCGATACAGAGGGTGGAGTCATACAGGATACCAACGGCATTGGGAGGCAGATCCTTCCGGGCCCGCTTGGCCTGAGCCGGGTTTTGTTCCGCAGCCACCAGCAAGCCGCTGGCTGCGATCCCTTTTAAAAAATCCCTGCGTCGTATCTTCATGCCCTATTCTCCCTCTGAGGAAGACCCTTGCCCTGGCTTGCCAAGGTTCTTGGCAACCGCCACCCCGGCTCCCAGCGCCACGCCAGCCACCCCGGCGACAAGGGCAACGGCCCCGACAGAAGCACCCTCCCCCCGTTCGGTGACGATGTGCGGATACGCCGCCCCAGGGGTGATGTACTTCAGGTCGGCCTGGGCATGGAGCGGGAGATTAAAGCCCACCCCTTCCTCGGTGCAGCCAAAACAGGGATGTCCGGTACCTACGGGCCACGCGCCTGGGCCCACATCGTTAAACAAAATGGCCGGACAGTTGGCAAAGGTCATCGGCCCCTTGCAACCGAGCTTGTACAGGCAATAGCCCTTCCGATGCCCCTCGTCACCGAATTTAATGGCAAAACGGCCAGCGTCAAAGTGGGGTCTACGTTCGCAGTTCTCGTGGATGAGGCGGCCATAGGCGAATTTCGGGCGACCTTTGTCATCAAGGGCGGGCAATTTTTTAAAGGTCAGGAAGTGGATCACGGTGGAGAGAAAGTTATAGGCATTGGGCGGACAACCGGGAATCGTCACCACGGTCTTGCCCTTGAGAAACTCCGGCGCGCCCATGGCGCCGGTGGGGTTTGGTTTCGCTGCGGCAACCCCGCCCCAGGAGGCGCAAGAACCAATGGCGATAACGGCGGCTGCCTTGGCTGCGGTGTCGCGCACAATCTCAGTGAAAGGCTTGCCGCCGATCATGCAGTACACCCCGCCATCCTTCACGGGAATGGCCCCTTCCACCACCAGGATGAACTTGCCGGCATTCTTCTGAATAGAGGCCTGCAATGCCGCTTCCGCCTGATGCCCGGCCCCGGCGTTGAGGGTTTCATTATAATCAAGGGAGATAAGATCAAGAATAAGATGCTCAAGGGAAGGATGAGAGGGGCGCAGTAACGATTCGGTACAGCCGGTGCAGGCCGAACCTGAAAGCCAGATCACCGGAGGGCGTTGCGGGGCCGTGATCGCCGCCGCGATCTGTGGCGCAAATTCGAGGGGAAGCCCCATGCCGGCAGCGATCACCGTGCAGAACTTCATGAAATCACGACGCGATATCCCGTCCAGACGCCCTCTGACCTTGGCAAAATCCTGCTCTTTCATCGTTCGCCTCTTTTGCGTGTGTGGAGAGCTCTCTCCATTTCCAATAACAGCGGAACTTCAAAAGATTGTTCATCATTGCATCATAAAATCCTGTCACAAGTCAAGCACGACGACAGTAGGTAGAAACACCTATAAAATAGTAGTGCAGTTTTAGTTTGAGGGTCAAGAATTTTCTCGTTGGCCGTCCCGTTTCTTTACGGTATGTTGCCGCAACCAAAACGCAACCAGGAAAGTCAAACGCCATGCCTCATACCGCCAAGCTTGATCCGGCCAGCATCATCCAACATGTGTACGTGGAGGATGACTGCCAGGACCTGTCCCTTACCAGAAACATCCTTGCCAATCTTCCAGGCCGGGATGTGCAGATTATTGCACCCCGCGCCGGCCTCGACCTTTCCACCCTCGGTCCTGACCCCCTAAGCCTCGCCAGCGGGAAAAAGCATCTTGTCCTCTGCAAAAACCGGGGCCGCTTTCTCAAACCCTGCCCTGCAACCAGGGAATACCGCTGCTGCGACTATCAAGTGCTCAATGTGGGCATGAACTGCCCCATGGACTGCGTGTACTGCATCCTGCAAGCCTATCTCAACAACCCCTGGTTGTCTTTTTTCGTAAATACCGATGATCTTTTGACCGAACTCACCACGACCTTTGCCGAAACCCCGCAGACCTTCCGCCGCATCGGCACCGGCGAATTCACCGACAGCATGGCCCTGGACCGAGTCACGGGCTTGAGCCGGATACTCATTGAATTTTTCCGGGACCAGCCCAACGCAGTGCTTGAGCTCAAATCGAAGGCGGTTGCCCTGGACAACCTTCAGAACTGCGAGCATGGTGGTCGTACTATCATGGCCTGGTCGCTCAACAGCACGGAGATCATGGCCAAGGAAGAGTTACGCACCGCCTCCCTGGACCAACGTCTGGCTGCAGCAGCCCAATGCGCCGAATGGGGCTACAAGCTGGCCTTCCATTTCGATCCGCTCATATATCATCCCGGCTGGGAAAAGGGTTACAAAGAGACCATTGACCAGCTCTTTGCCACGGTGCCTGCGGCAAGCATTGTCTGGATCAGCATGGGAGCGTTGCGGTTTCTTCCTGCTCTGAAAGGTATTGCCACCGGGCGCTTCCCCAGATCCCGTTTTTTCCATGAAGAGTTTGTCCTGGGGCTGGACAACAAATTCCGTTATTTCCGCCCCTTGCGCACGGAGATGTACCACCATATGGCGCACCATCTTTCCCGGTATCTGGACCCAGATACCTGCCTCTATTTCTGCATGGAAAGCGACGAGATCTGGCAGGATGTTTTCGGCTTCTCCCCGGAAGAGAGGGGCGGGTTGCCTGCCATGCTTGATCTGGCAGCCCGGACAAAATGCAGTCCCCCCTGAACACTGCCCTATCAGCCTGGAGCTAGCACCATTTGCAGGATCAGCCTTTTGCCTGTTGATTTTTACCAAGGCCATCCTTACTATGGTATATCGTACACCGGCAGCCACACACTGAAGCCGGCAGAGATTCCGCCCCAGGAAAAGGTTGGTGCAGGCTCAAGCAATAGCCGTTATGATGGGCGGGCTTTCACGATAAAGCCTCTTTTTTTGCAAACCTGACTAAGAATATAAGGAGAAAAAATGGTCAATAAAGTCATCCTCATCGGCAACCTTGGCAAAGACCCGGAAGTCCGTTACTCGCAGGCAGGGGCCGCCATCGCCAGCTTCAATGTTGCCACCACGGAAACCTGGAAAAAACAAGACGGCTCCAAGGAAGAGTTGACCGAATGGCACCGGATCGTGGCCTTTGGCCGTCTGGGTGAAATTTGCGGCGAGTACCTGTCAAAGGGCTCCAAGGTTTTCATCGAAGGCCGCCTGCAGACCCGCAAATGGGATGACAAGGATGGCAACACCAAATACACCACCGAGATTGTGGCCAGAGAAATGAAGATGCTCTCCCCCCGTGGCAGCGGCGGAGATTCCGGGCAGGGCCAGCAGTACAACGATCAGCCGTTTCCCGAGCCGGTCATGGGTGACGATGTCCCGTTCTAGCAGCTCGTTACAGCACATCAATTCAATGACAGAAGCCAGAACAGACAGGCAGGCCAGGTATGGATTACTATAAGTTACTCGGTGTGGAAAAAAGCGCGTCACCGGAGGAAATCAAGAAAGCCTACCGCAAACTTGCCCTCAAGCACCACCCTGACCGCAACAAGGGAAATAAGGATGCGGAGGAGCAGTTTAAAAAGATCAGCGAGGCGTACGCCGTTCTCTCCGACAAGGAAAAACGGCAGCAATACGACTCCTTCGGCTCCGCCGGATTCCAGCAGCGCTATTCCCAGGAAGATATCTTCCGCAACGCCGATCTGGGCGATATTCTGCGAGAATTCGGCATCAACTTCGGCGGCGGTGGCCGCACCACCTTCCGCAGCTCCGGCGGGGGCGGCATTTTCGAGGAGATGTTCCGCCAGCCAGGGGCAGGCGGGCGGACCAGCCATGGCTTTCAGGATTTCCGCCAGCAACAACAGGTGAAGGGCACGGATCTTTCCTTGGAATTGCCGATCTCCCTCTCTGAGGTACTGAACGGCGCAGAAAAAACCATCTCCCTCGGCCGCGGCTCAACGGCGGAAAAGGTGTCCGTAAGAATTCCCGCCGGAATCGAGACCGGAAAAAAGCTGCGCATCTCCGGCAAGGGCTCCCCTTCCCCCATGGGCGGACCGTCGGGCGACCTGTATCTGCTAATCAGGGTCGAACCCCACCCCACCTTTACCCGGGAAGGCTCCCACCTCACCATGGACCTGCAAATACCTTACAGTTCCGCCGTACTTGGCGCAGAGGTGGAAGTCCCAACCCTGGAGGGCAAACAGCTCAAGGTTAAGGTTCCGCCTGGCTGCCAGCCTCAGGCAAAACTGCGCCTGCGCAAACACGGATTACCCGATAGCCAAGGCGGAGCACGGGGAGATCTGCTGGTAAAAATCTTGGTGGCGGTACCGAAAGGTTTGTCGGATGCGCAGACAGCGCTGGTCGAAAAGCTGAAGGAAGCCGGATTATAGAATAGGGCTTGCCGCCCTTAGATGATAATTCCGATAAACAGAGTGGACATCTTGAACATGTATTGCCCCGGCAGCCCTCCCCGCATGATGATATCATCCTCAATGCGGGTGAGGATCTGGGTCATGATAACCTCGTAACCCATATTGATGTACCCCCCTTCCCCGGCTTGGTTGGTGATAAACAACAGCTTCCCGTTCTTGTCCTTGTATGTCTTTAGCCGCCAGTTCACCTGACTGACATTATAGTGGAGCCGCTGCAACCGCTCCAGGGAAACCTGGAGACCAGTCAGAAAGAGATCTCCATCCTTAATATTGTAGGCTTCCTGGATGCTTTTCCACAGACCAAGGCTCAGCAGATATACCCGATCCGGCTCGGAAACGTCCCCTTGAAACGCGGCGGAGAGTATATCCTGGGAAGGTTTGTAGGCATACACCTGCTCCCCGGTGGGCAAGGGTGCGAAAATGGAATCGATCTTCCGTCCTTGCTGGGCTGGATCTTTCTCATATTTGGGGTTCTTGGCGTACAAACGCACGGTAAAATCCCGCAGGGCGGAGCGGTACTGCTGCATATGATGACAGATGATACTGACATCCGTCGGGGTGAAAAATTCCCGAACGCCATCGCTGGCGCTGCTCCCGGAAAACCCACATCCGGCAAGGCCGAACAGAACAAAAAACATCGGTATGAGGGCAACGGTTTTGAACAGGACCCCGACAACGGGCCTCGACATCACACCACCTCGCGGCACAAGGATTTTCCGGCCACAGTCACCTTATGAAAAAAGCTGCAAGCCAACAACCTTTCTAACCCGTTGCTACCAAACTAATTCGTTATCCTCGCTGGCCAAAACAGCGCCTAAATATCACCGCCGGTTATCTTGACCAGCGCCTCCCGGTAACGAGAAGCGGTTTTCTCAACGATTTCCTGCGGCAGCTTGGGCGGCGGCGGGTTCTTCCCCCAATTGAGGGTGGAAAGATAGTCCCGAAGAAACTGCTTGTCAAAACTCGGCTGTCCGGCGCCGGGCTGGTACTGGTCTTCCGGCCAAAACCTGGATGAATCAGGGGTCAGCACCTCATCGATGAGAATAATCTCCCCATTATAGATGCCAAGCTCAAACTTGGTGTCAGCAATGATGATTCCCCTACTCCGGGCGTAATCAGCCGCCTTTTCATAGAGGCGCACACAGATATCCTTGATCCGGGCGGTCTGCTCCTTACCCACGATTTTTTCCATCTCAGTCAGGGAGATGTTCTCGTCGTGCATACCGAGCGCCGCCTTAGTAGACGGCGTAAAAAGCGGCTCTGGGAACTTATCCGACTCCTGCATCCCGGAAGGCAAGGCAAAGCCGCAAACGGTGGGGTTTTTTTTATATGCCTCCCAGAACGAACCGGAGAGATAGCCGCGGACAATACACTCCACCGGCAGGGGTTTGGCCTTTTTCACCAGCAGGCTGCGACCAGCGAGCTGATCACGGTATGGGGCGCAGGCGGCCGGATATTCGGCAACATTTGCCGTAATCAGATGATTGGGCACAATGTCCTTGAGATAATCAAACCAGAATAGGGAAAGCTTGGTCAGGATCGCGCCCTTGTCAGGAATGGGATCATCCATGATCACATCAAAGGCGGAGATCCTATCTGAAGCCACCATCAGCAGCTGGTCTTCCACCTCGTAGAGATCCCGGACCTTGCCGCGATGCACCAGATGGAGATTGGCAAAGTTCGTTTGGCTTACCGGTGTTGTCATGGGGTTTTCCTTATCAAAAATTACAGTAGGGCAGCAGCGGCAGAGGACAGGTAAATACCTGCGTCTCCCAAAAAGGATACATTTTCCAAACCGCTTGTGCGATATTTTTTTTAGCCAGACTCAGCCGCGATAAAACCATTTCTTGATGTCATGGGAGGTAAAGCTCTTGGCCACCGGCCGACCATGGGGGCAATGGGAAAAAACCTCGGCCCGCTGCATCTCGGCCAACAGGGCTTCGGCTTCTGTTGCGGTGAGTCTTTGCCCTGCCCTGATAGCCGCCTTGCAGGCCATATCGGAAAGCACTTCCTCGGCGCGCACCCCGCCTTTCCCTCCACCTGTCTCGGCAAACCTGGCAAAAATTCCGGCCATCACCTCCTCAACCGGAGAATGACCAAGCACCGCAGGCACACCCTTTACCACCTGGCTGCCTCCGCCGAAATCTTCGATCTCGACCCCCAGGGCGGCAATCTCCTCGGCGTACTGCTTGAGAATCTGAATCTCATCCAAGGTGCACTCCAGAACCTTCGGGAACAATAGGGTCTGACGGACGATCTTTTTGCGAGCAAACTGCTTCTTCAGTCCTTCAAACAGCAGCCGCTCGTGGGCGGCATGCTGATCAATGGCCAGCAGGCCGTTTTCCGTAGCGCACAGCAGATAGGTGTCCAGCAGCTGCCCGAGATAGCGCAATCCGCCGACGGAAAAAATGCTTTCTTCCCGCGACACGGCCTGGGCATGAGGCTGTTCCCCCTCTGCCTCCACGCCAAATCCGCTCTCCAAGGAAGCTGGTCTCTGTTCTATGGCCGAGCCAGCGGAAAGAGCGGAAGGCACTGCAGCCACGGCGGCGGTCTTAAAAAGCGGCAACACCTCCTGCACCGCAGGCGCCGGAGGTGTTGAGACAGGCGCATACGCTTTGGTCGGGATATTTCCGGCCTGCGCCGCACCTGAACCAACGGGAGCGGCCCGAAATATCTCCTGCTTCAGGGCCTGCTGATAATCTACCATGGCGGCCTGCACTGCGGCGACCACGGCCTGATACACCACTGCCGGCTTGTGAAATCTGACTTCCTGTTTGGTAGGGTGAACATTCACATCAACACTTTCCAGCGGCATCGCCAGAAAAATCACCCCGCCCGGCCCCCGCCCTTTCATGAGATAGTTCTGAAGACCTTCGCTCACCGCATGGGCGATCAGCCGGTCATGGATCGCCCTGCCATTGACAAAGATTCTGAGCCGGGAGGCGGCCGGGGCATCCGGCGGCAGAAGAAAGCCGGAAACCCCAGGCTCTGTCTCCTCGTTCCCGGCTGAGGACTGCCGCCCCATTTCCACCAGAGAGCCACTGCCCTTGCCAAAAATCCGTTCTGCCCTGCTCCGGGGCGTATCAAGCCCGGCTGGCAGCCGCAAAACCTCGCGGCCATCCACCGTAAAACTGAACCCAAGCTCCGGGCGGGCCAGGGCATAATTCTTCACCACCTCTTCGATGTGGGCCAGTTC
>CALMMG010000075.1 GCA_937868185.1 uncultured Pseudomonadota bacterium | reverse complement strand
GGCTGCCCCTGATGTCACCGAACAGAATATCCAGGCCCGCATCCGGGGCAATTTGCTCATGGCCATCGCCAACAAACAGGGCCGCCTGCTGCTCTCCACCGGCAACAAGAGCGAAAACGCCGTGGGCTACTGCACCCTGTACGGCGACATGAGCGGCGGGTTGGCGGTGATCGCCGATGTGCCCAAGCAACTGGTCTACGCCCTGTGCCGGTATCTCAACACAGAGCGGGAGGTCATCCCCACCCGCACCATCGACAAACCCCCCAGCGCCGAACTGGCCCCCGACCAAAAAGACGAGGACGACCTGCCGCCCTACCCGGTGCTGGACGCGATCCTTGCCGCCTACCTGGAAGAGCACCGCTCCATCGCCGAGATCGTTGCCATGGGCTTTGGACAAGCGGTGGTGGAGGATGTGGTCCGCCGCATCCGGACCAACGAATACAAACGCAAACAGGCCCCCCTCGGCCTCAAGGTCACGACCAAGGCCTTTGGCCAGGGCCGCCGCTATCCCACCGCCGAGGGGTACCGGGAAGGCGTCCTGTCATGAAAATCCCCCCAATTTCCCCACGCGCCACCATCCTCGCCCTGCTCTTGGTGGTCCTTGCCCTAGTGGTCCGCGAAAACCTGACCAAGAGGCCGGACAAGCTCTACCAGCTGACCAACGGTCAGGTGGAGATGTGCCTCTCCTGCCACAAGGACGAGAAACTCGACCCGGCCCATGGCCGCGAGGTGCTGGGCTGTTCCGCCTGCCATCTCGGCGATCCGCTGGCCATCGACAAGATTGCCGCGCACAAAGGCATCGTCAAAAATCCCGGCGATCTGCGGGTGGTAGAAAAAACCTGCGGGGTCGAAGGGTGCCACGCCCAGGATGTCAAAAAGGTGAAGAACTCGCTGATGGCCACCAACCGCGGGATACTTGCCACCCTGCTCCACTACTGGGGCGAGGCCCCGGACCAGAACGGCAACTTCTCTGTGGAAGAGCTGAACAGAACCGGCAAGACCTCCCTGGCCATCGACTACTACCGCAAACTCTGCGCCACCTGCCATCTCTGGAAGGAAAAAGGCGACATGGAAGGGTTCTTCGGCGAGAAGGGCGGCGGTTGCTCCGCCTGCCATTACGTCAGGCCCCAAGCACCCACCGCG
This sequence comes from uncultured Pseudomonadota bacterium, assembly GCA_937868185.1. Taxonomy (GTDB): domain Bacteria; phylum Desulfobacterota; class Desulfobulbia; order Desulfobulbales; family Desulfurivibrionaceae; genus Thiovibrio. Next base: position 11,466 of record CALMMG010000075.1, on the reverse strand, counting down.
ACCAGACCGTGGGAAACCTTTTTCCAGTTCGGAAAGCTTAAGAAAAAGCCCCACCCCCTCATCAACAAGAAGGTGCCCATGGAAAACTGCATCCGCTGCCACAACCGGAGCGGCAGGGTGGGCACCTCTTTTATCGGCGTCTACGAAGGGGAGAGCTACGGCACCCCCTACGAACACGGCGGGCCATCGAAAAAAGAGCTGCCCGGCGACCGCTACTATCTCGATCTGCCCTCGGACATCCACCACCAGAAAGGCATGGCCTGCATCGACTGCCACACCCGCGACGAGATCATGGGCGACGGCACCAATTACGCCCATTACGAGCAATCCCTGGAGATTTCCTGCACCCTCTGCCATGTGGATCCCAAGAACGGCAAACCCGGCCTCACCCGAAAGAATAAGAAACTCAATAACCTGGAACTGACCCCGGATGGGAAATATCTCCTCATCGGCAAACTCACCGGCAAAAAACATCCCCTCAACCCGCCCAAGGTCGGGGTCTGCGATTACCAGGGCCACAAACGCATGGGCTGCGAGTCCTGCCACTCCACCTGGATTCCGCAATGCTACGGCTGCCATGCCAAACGGGATATGCGGGAGACCCATCTCGACAAGCTAACCGGCAAGGAAACCGCAGGCTGGTGGGAAGAGGGGCGCTCCTATCTCCGGTTTGAAAAACCCATGCTGGCCATCTGGAAGGACAAGATCGTCACCGTCACCCCCGGCTGCCAAGACATCGTCACCCTCATCGACAAAGAGGGCAAACCGGCGGGCTCCTTCAACTCGCTGACCATGGCGGCCCTCAGCCCGCACACCACCCAGAAGGCGGGCCGCACCTGCGCCGACTGCCACACCTCCACCAAGACCGTGGGGCTGGGCGAGGGCACGGCCTGGAAGGAAAAGGGGGAGTGGCGGTTCAACGGGGTTGACCAGGGGCTACAAACCCAAGCAGGCCCCACCCCGCCCCTGGACGGCTACGTGGACATCAACGGCAAACCGCTGCAAAAAAGCGCTCGGCCCGATCTGCGCCCCTTCAACAAGGGGGAGCTAGCCCGCATCCTGCGGGTGGGGCAATGCCTGCCTTGCCACAAGGATTACAACGACAAGATCTATACCAATTACACGCCGGAGCGGAAATGCCCCGTGTTTGACGAAGAGAAAGGGACAGCGAAACGATAACCCCTTGCCCCTCTGACGCACCCGCTTGATTCAAAGCGTGCTACTAGTGAATAAATTTAATGCCTTTCCACAACCATTTTTCTGACGCAATACGTGAGCCGGCTATACAACCAATAAGGCTTTTGACACGGAGACCCAAGATGCGAAACACCGCTTTATTATGGTGCATGACAACGCTTTTGCTGGCTGGATGCGCGGTGGAACAGCCACCCACGCCACTGTCCGTTGCACCAAATGCTGACACGCCAAGCGCCAAGGCACAAATTGCACCAAAACCAGCTACAGCAAACGCCCCGGCCCAAATTACTGCGCCGCAACCAGCGCCAGCGCCACAACTGCGGGCCACCGGCACTCCGGAAGATGCCCGGCGCCACATGCTTCGCGGCATGGCCGCCATTGAAATGGCCAAATCCAATGATGACTTGGCCCTGGCCGAAGACGAGTTCCGCCTGGCCGCCGAGATTGCCCCGCAGATGGCCATTGCCTGGTTCAACCTGGGCAAGGCCCAGACCCAGTTGGGACGCCATGATGAGGCCATGGCCAGCTACAGCCAATACCTGACCCTTGCCCCTGACGCCAAGGACGCGCAGAGTGTGCGCGATGAAATCGTCAAACTTGAATTCCGCCGGGAATTGGCAGCCAAGGCCCAGGCGCGGGTGGGACTCTGGGTGGGGCAGGACGGCTCCTTTTACCGCCTGACCCTCAACGGCAATCGGCTGGCCCTCAAAACCGATCAGCGACGGGTACCAGAAGATGAAGTTCGCTCCACATACTCTCTGGTCGGCGATGTGCCGGTCGCAGGATACACCCCGGCGGAATACCAGCTCATCCTGCAGGGCAACCGTCTTACCGGCACCTGGAGCCGGGGGGGTGTCCGCGCGGACAAATGCATGATCCCCCCGGACACCTCGGAAGCTACCGGCGAACTGAACGACCGTGAGGGCAAGATCGTCCTGCACCATGAGAGCACGAGCTACCAGGCTTCCACGCAAATGTCCCTTCTGGGAGACGACAGCTGCGGCGGCGTCGTTGCCGCCGGAAAAAAAACGGCGGAAGATACGCTTTACGGCCCCCTCGGAAAAGGCGGGCTGGGCGTGGCACTCTATGGACTCACGCAATGGTGGGATGGAGGTTTCTCCATGATCCAATTCGGCTGGCAGGGACGCTTGAGTGTGCGCGTACAGCCGGGAACCCCAGCCTTTGAGTCGGGTTTACGCGACGAGGATGAAATACTCGCCATCGACGGCGTGGCAGTCAAAAGCCTCTCTGCAGGCCAAGCCGTGGTCCGACTGTACGGCGAACCGGGAAGCAATGTCACCCTGGAACTCTGGCGTAAAGGCAACAAAGATCCTTTCACCCTTACCCTCCGACGGATCGAGTTGCCTCGGAACCAGTCCAACTGAAGATGCCAAATTGGCTTAATCAAACAGCGAACCCCTCTGCTTCAGTCTGGAGACAATAAAAAAAGAGACCAGGAGTATATCCAGCCATGCCTTTTTTTAAAAGCCGTGTGATCTACATCATGCTTACCGTCCTCATCACCACCCTGTCCGGGTGTGCCACGACAGACACGACCGCCTCGCAAGACTTCCAAGACGAGGCCAGTGCTCCTGGACCCGTCTATCATCCTCAGCGCAAACCGGAAATAGCCACTCCTGAGATGGCGCGGAAAAACCTCGCCGAACTCCTGTCCGGCACAAAAACAAGAGTGCCAGGGGTCAAACTGCCTTCGATGCCACCCAGATGCGACACAGTGAGCAGAGAGCAATTGCAGGCTCTCGGCAAGGGGCCGAGCAAAGCATCCGCTTGTTGTGACGCCGGCGGCGGAATAATGTACGTGCTATTCAATAACCTCCGTGTCCTGGGGAACGGCATCTCTGGGAGCGACACGGTCTTCGTGAGTAACACCGAGCTGCTCGATTCAGATATCGTCGTCGAGAGAATGTCGCCTCAAGCCGCCCAGATAACCACAATTACCAGCGTCGACGACGCTATTGACAACCGGCCGAATTCCTACGACAACGCGCCGCGCCCCTATCGCGTTTCTTTTCCGGGTGGCATTTCTTTTTACTTCGAGAAACTGGATGACGCGACTGCGTTTGCCGACAACCTCTTTGCCATCCAACAGGTCAAACAAAAAACGAGCGCCGAACGGCTCTCCTTGTTCCAGGCAAAGTTGTCCCAGTATCGCGCAGGTGTGAAGCCGGCAGTGACCGAGGAACAGCGGCGGCTTCTCGTCCAGGCAAATGCGCTGGGTCAGCGAAAAGACTACCCGGGGGCCGTTGATCTCTACCTGAAAGCGCTCGATATCGACCCAGTCGCCTATCCCGGGGCCTATTTCAATCTCGCCCTGTTATCGGCGCAGATGGAACAATACAAATCGGCCATCGATTACATGAAGCAATACCTGTTGCTTGAGCCAGGGGCCAAGGATGCCCGCAGCGGCCAGGATAAAATCTATGAGTGGGAACTCATGCTGGACAAATAAGCTCTGACAGGATTTGGACAAAGGACACGCCAATGAAACATTTTTTTAATCGCCTCTTGATTATATTGTCTTTGCTGTTCCCTCTGCCGGTCTGGGCCGGACAGTCGATCAATCCGGCGCTTGATTGTGAAGGATCGGCCAAGGCTTATGCGTTACAGGGAATACCGTGTACCTGTGTAAACGGCCAGATCGTTTGCGATAAACCTTCCGGGGGGCACAAGTCCAATCATGGCATTACCTCCGGGGATGTCAACGCCATGATTGTGGGCACCTTGTTTGAGGGGTTGTTAACCTCCATGTTCGCCTCCCCCACCCAATCGGGCAATGCTCAGGAAGCCTTGGCCGCCCAACAAAAGGCCGCCGCCCTTGCCGCCCAGCAGGCGGCTGCGCTCCAGCGTGCGCAAGAGGCGGCCTTCCAGGCCGAACACAACAAGATGATGCAATCGTTCAAACAGTTGGATGGCTCCCAGGGCGTGGCCTTCAAAAGTTTGTCGGATTCCGCCCTTGCCTTCAAAACCCTTGATGGCGATGCGGAGACTCTTGCCGCCAATGCCAGGAAACCCTTTGACACCGCTGGTGCACCATCAGGCGGCGCCACCCCCTTCTTCGGAGACACCATGCCGTTGAAGGATATACAGCTATTGGTCAACCCGGAGAATGACCCACGGGTCGTTGACCTGCGAAACGCCACCACCTATGTGGTCAAGAATTTAAAGGATGAGAAGGAGTCCCCTGCTCCAGGCACGAAGCCCCGCGATGGAAGGGATAAGGGTAAGCCCATCACCAAGGCCCCGGATTGCGCGAAGCTGAATCAAAAATTGCAGGGATTTATCACCCAGAGGGACAAGTTCGACAAGACCATCACCATGGCCCAGGAGCAGGTAACCACCTGGGAAAGCGCCAACCGCAACGCCCTGCTCAATGCCGCCAAGGATGGCATCGAGTATTTCACAGGACAACTGCTGGAAGGACTGACCAATCGAGGAAAGGCTGCGGAGCGGCTACAGCGGATTTACGAAAAAAATGCTGCGCAGATGGCGCAAGATGGGGTGGACGTTGCCGCAATCGAGGCCAAGATAGCACGACTCAAAATGCTTTCTTCCTCGGGCAAACTCTCCGAACTCACCAGCAACATCCTCGACTGGCAGACCTTCATCAAGGATGGGATGTCCGGCCTGATGTCACAATTGACCTCTTCAAACCAGGAGGTCCACGCCCTGCTTGAAGATCCGAAACTGCAAAAATATTTCGAGACAGAATCCCCGGAACTGAAGGCCCTGCTCGATATTTCAAAAATAGCCGCTTCCAATAAGGTCTTTGGCAAATGGGTCGCGAAAAAAGTTCCCCTCATTGCAGGGGTCGAGCTTTCGATCAATCAATCCTACAATGGGCTGGATTGGCTCCTGAGCTTCAAGCGCATGACCGAGGCCAACAAAATCAACGGCAAGGTTCTGCATGCTGCCAAATCTCTGCAGCAGCACATTGATGAGACCTCCTGGGCATTGCAGGATTGTCCGGGGAGATGAAAGCCCTCTCTGGCAATTACCAGCCCGAGCGGCAATGCCCGGTGTTTGATGAGGAGTCCGGGACGGCGAGAAAACAGATCAATTCTCGTCTCAACTAATGAAATTAGCTCTTTTCAGCGATACCCACGCAACACACGGGAGAATAAATATCCCCGATGCAGATATTTTAATATTTGCCGGCGATATGACCCATTGCAGAACATCGCAAGATGTTGCGCACTTTAACAACTTCCTGGGAAGCCTTCCCCATCTGCATAAAATTGTCATTGGAGGCAATCACGACCACAGGCTGGCACGTGACCCGGAAAAGGCCAAAGCTCTTTTATCGAACGCGGTATATCTTCAGGATGAAGGTGTTGTTATTGCCGGAATAACTATCTACGGGACACCTTGGCAACCAACATTTAATGACTATGCTTGCGATGCCTTTGCCTTGCCACGAGGGCAAGCCCTGAAAGAAAAATGGGATATGATCCCAGCAAAAATCGATATCTTGGTCACCCACGCCCCACCGTTAGGCATTTTTGACCAAGATGGCCCCATATCGCATGGCTGCGCCGACCTTGCCGCTGCCGTGGCCAAACTCAAACCCAGATATCATATTTTCGGCCATATCCACAGTCATCATGGAATGGTCAAAATTGGCTCTACAAGTTATATAAATTGTAACGTCCAAGGAAAAAATGGGGTGTTACGATCCGCACTGTTACTGGACTACTACTCAGGAGAGCTCCTTACAGTTGAAAACAATAAGGAATGAAATGACCCGGACAAATGGAGCGCAATGCGCTTAAACAACACAGCAAACCGGACTCCGTCCCCCATTTTGATTGTCACGCCGATGGCTGCGTGAGAGAATAACTGTACAACCAAGAAAAGAAACTGGGGAGTGTCCCTAATTTTTCTTGGTTGTTCAAAACTGAAGCTCATGCACTTGGACTTCTTTAATAAATCTGCTTAATTGGTGAAGGCATGGACGAAAAAACACTCTGGGGTCTACTGCTACTCATCTACACAGTACCGTTCTGGTTTTGGCAAATGTCCGAATACAGCACGATCGAGGCACGGAGGAAGCTCTATCCGGGTCGTGAGAATGAAGAACGTCAAGAAAAACGATTTACGAACATCGGGTTACTGTGGTGCGTTGGCTTAGTTGCGCTTCTTGTGGCGTGGAAAGCTGGTTGGGACCCAATAGCTGCGGCAGTTACATTTTCTAGCGTGTTATTAGCGGTGTTTGGGACTCAGTTCGCGGTGCGGCACTGGAATCTCATGGCAATGCGGACTTTTCGGCTTTGGGTTACCATTTCAGCTGTCTGGGCGCTAGCGATTGGTGTGTGGTATTTGGTCTTTGGTCGCGTCAGTGAGTTGCACGAGGGGGAATTTTTCTCCTTGGCCTTCTCCCCCCCTTTCGTCGCTGCGTTTGCGGTCGTGGCTTGGCGCTGGGCCATCAGAAAGCCATAAGGGAACCCGTTTCTAACTTTCCGGTTAACAGGATCACCTCTATGAAATACAACTACATCGGAAAAAGCGGCCTGAGAGTCTCCAACATCTGCATGGGGACAATGACCTTCGGGAAGAAATGCGATAAAGAAATATCGTTTGAAATCCTGGATAAGGCCTATGCCAATGGTGTCAACTTTTATGATACGGCGGAAGTGTATCCCGTCCCGCCAACGGCGGAAACCTATGGGATCACGGAAGAAATCTTTGGCGAGTGGCTGGCCGGCAAGCCTCGGGATTCAGTGATCGTGGCCACGAAGGTCGCGGGCGCGGCCAATGGCTGGTTCGTTCCCCCGGTGCGGCACGGCCTGACGGCCATCGATGCCTTTCATATCACCACCGCCGTCGAAGGGAGCCTGCGGAGGCTCAAGACCGATTACCTCGATCTCTATCAGGTCCACTGGCCCGACACCGTGGTGCCCATCGAAGAGAGCCTGGAAGCGCTCGATCAACTCGTGCGCAGCGGGAAGGTGCGCTATATCGGGACCTCCAACGAGAACGCCTACGGCTTGACCAAAGCCCTGGAGACCAGCCGTTATCGGGGCTTCAAGCGCTTTGAAAGCATCCAGAACAACTTTTCCATGCTCAACAGACGCTTCCTCGATGAGATTGCCATCGTCTGCAAAAAAGAGCAGGTCGGGTTGCTCCCCTTTTCGCCGTTGGCCGGCGGAGTATTGAGCGGCAAGTACAAGTCTGACCGAAAATGGGACGGCTTTCGCTTCGGTGATTATCTGAACAATCCTGATCCGAGGATGAAAGCGCAGGCCGGACGATTCGCCAATGACCGCTCCATAGCCGCAGCCGAAAAATATGCGGCCATCGCCATAAAACATGGCCTTGCGCCGACCACCATGGCGGCGGCCTGGACGCTCAGCTTTGATTTTGTTCCTAGCACCATCGTCGGGGCCACACATCCTTCGCAGCTTGACGATACCCTGAGAGCCTCGGAAACTATTCTTTCTCCAGAACTCCTGAAAGAGTGCGACAGCGTCAATCAAGAAATTCTCTACCCGATGGGATGAGCAGGATGACGGAAAGACCGTTTTATACCTGGGACGGCGATGTTCTGGTGCTCAATATCCTTGGCACTCCCAATGCCAAGAAGGACGCCATCGGCAAGGTAAAGGGCCATCAACTCTGCGTCAGCGTCAAGGCGGTGCCGCGGGGCGGAAAGGCCACCGACTATATGGTGCGCTTCCTGGCGGAGGAGTTTGGCGTTGCGGTGCGTGATATTGAGGTCGTGACCGGCAGGACGAATGTCAATAAGGTGCTGCGAATACACTCTCCCCAACGGCTGCCAGGGGTTATCGGGCAGCAGAAGTTGTTTTAACAGTTCTGAACATTCCCAAATTTTCTTTGCCCCGGGTGTGCCCTTTCCTCGGTTCATTGATGTTCGGCTTCCCTTCCTCCGGTGATACCCCAAACAGCATACCTGCCTCCACCAGTCCAAGGCCTCCGGGTAGTATCTCCGAATGCCGGAATCCGAGCGTTTAGAACGAGTACTTTATCAACGGGAATTGAGTTAACGCTACGTTGTTTTTTAGCCGCTCGAGATTTCCCATTGCAATTTTTGCATCTTTGCTCGGGGTTTTTCGAGTTTTTTTAATAAACCCATGCAAGAGCACAAGGTCGTTGTCTGGTGTTTTCACAAACAGTACGCGGGCTGACTCTTTACCGCAATCTACGCGCAGCTTATAAATGGTTCCCTTATAACCCCAAATCTTGGGGTTCAGTATTTTCAAGCTGTTGCAACTATAAATGTCATCAATTTCAGCATACACCTGAAATTTTTTACAGATAGCAGCGGCAAGTTTGCCAGAAACCGTATGCAAAAATACTTCGAACTCTGATAAGTCATTATGCTCTTGTATACTGAGTATCTTCATGTGGCCACTTCCCGGTTTCCCTCTACTCTTCCCAGCTCATTCCTTATCCCCTGCTTGCCCTTACTTCTTTTCCCCAAACCCCAAGGTAATCCAAAAAACCCTGGCCAGGGAACGCAAGGGCTGGCTCGGGCGAATCAAATGGTGCAGCTCGTGCAGGGGCGGCTTTCCTTCCTCCGGCGACAAGGCGAACATCAAGCCAGCCGCTGCCAGTCCGGCGCATCCGGCGATGAGAAAACAGAGACGAAAACCTGCCATTCCCCAATAATCGATGAGCAAACCCGCCAGGATCGGCGGCAAGCCGTTGGCGGTGGAAACCCCGAGAATCCAGAGACTGGTGTAGGCCACCCGGCCCTCGTCGCGCACCCGGCAGAGCATGCCGCTGGCGCTGACCATGGTGAAGGCACCATTGAAGATCGTGGTGAAAACGATGACCGGCACCGCCAGCAGCCCGGTCAAACGGCCACCCGGCAGCAGCCCCCACCAACAAAAAGCCAGTAACGCATGCGCAGCCAGAAGCTGGATCATGGCCGGAACGCTGCCGAAGCGGTCGGCGGCCCGGCCCCAAAAATGGACGGTGCAAGCAACGCCGATCCCGCCTGCGGCAAGAAGGAGCATGATCCTGGTCTCGGAATAGAAGAGCATGTCGCGCAGATACATTACCGATGCGGCATTGAGCCACATGACCGACCCGATGCCCAGCATGGCGAGGACGAAAAATCTGCGGTATTCACGATCCGCCAACGCCTCACGCAGGGCTGGCCGCCGCGCGGAGACCCCGACCTCTGCCGTTACGCTGCTCGCCCCGCCGGGAATCTTACCAATCAGCTGCACACTCCAAAAACCTGCCCCGATGCCTGCCGCGTAGATAAAGAAAAAGCGACTCAGCCCCTGATCCAGGCCAAGAACCAAGGCCATGGCCAGAGCAAGGACAATGATGATCACCTGACTCATGGCCGCCTCGATGGAGAAGTAGGAGCCAAGAAGCGGCCGGGGCACGATCTCATGCAGCCAGGGATACCAAGCGCCCACGCCCACAGCCCGGATGAGGGAAAAGGCCAGGGTGGCGAACAAAAGTACCTGCCAACCGCCTCCCTCGCCCCAGCGGCTTACTGCTAAGGGGATAAGAAAAACTGACAGAGAGAGGACATTTCTGGCCAACCAGGTCCACAACAGCAGCTTCCTGGGGCCGAGCCACTCAACGAGCGGCACGGTGAACACAACCAGCAGCATGGAAATGGGAAGAAAGGAGAGGAGCAACCCCACCCAGGCCGGGGGCATATTAAGGGCGCGGGCAAAGAGGACCAACGCCGGTCCGGCAATACATTGCCAGGAAAAGACATTGACCGCCGTAAAGATCAGAAAAAGACGGGGCGGCGAGGGAAGCTCCCGCACCGCCGTAAGATATGAACGCAACATGATACCCTCGTAAAAGAAATCGTTTTCAACTTCCAAAGTATCCGCTGCCCTTCCTCTTTGCAATGGCAACCACTGCGGCAAATCTTGGCTATTTGCGCGAAGAGGGCTTTTCTTCCCCTGTAAACGCTGGTATAGAAAGAAATGCTACTAGGGAATCAATCTCCATTCAGAAAGACGACGGACAGACGCAGGCAGCTGTCTCCACAGCGCGGCTTTTCGCTAAACAATAGAGGCAACCCATGATCATCACCCCCGTTACCACCACCTCTGCCAAAGGCAAAAAAATTCTCGCCGGTCTGCGCGACCGTTTTCAACTGGCCGACCCTGCCTGCCAGCAGAGTGTGACCGGTATCATCACCGATATCCGCCAGCGCGGCGACGAGGCGTTGATCGAATACATCCGCAAATTTGATGCGCCGAAGATGAGCGTCAAACAGCTCCGGGTAACCGATGCAGAGCTGCACGCGGCCATGGAGTCGGTGGAGGATGATTTCCTCGACGCCCTGGAGATTGCCATCGAGCGCATCTACACCTTTCACGAGCGGGAAAAAGAGCAATCCTGGATGGTGACGCGGGAAGACGGCGCCATCACCGGCCGGCTCGTGCATCCGGTGGATTCCGCCGGACTCTATGTGCCGGGCGGCCAGGGCGGCAAGACGCCCCTGGTTTCCTCGGTGCTGATGAACGGCATTCCCGCGGCCATCGCCGGGGTGGAGCGGCGGGTGATGATGACCCCGCCCGATGCAAACGGCAAGGTCAATCCCGCCCTGCTGGTGGCGGCCCAGGAGATCGGGATCACCGAGATCTACAAGGCAGGGAGCGCCTGGGCCATCGCGGCCCTGGCTTACGGCACCAAGACCGTCGCCCCGGTGGATGTGATCGTCGGGCCGGGCAACCAGTATGTGACCGAGGCCAAGCGCCAGGTTGCAGGGAGAGTGCGCATCGACATGATCGCCGGGCCCAGCGAGGTGCTGATCATCGCCGATGAAACCGGGGAGCCCTCCTACATTGCCGCCGACATGCTGGCCCAGGCCGAACACGACCCCCTGGCATTGGCCATGTGCATCACTACCAGCAAAAAATTGGCCGGACAGATCGTGGTGGAACTCGAAAAACAACTGGCCAAGCTCTCCCGCGCCGAGATCGCCAAAAAATCTTTGCGCGACCGCGGGGTGATCCTGGTGACCGAGGATCTGGAGGAAGCGATACTGTTGGCCAACCAGATTGCCGCCGAGCATCTGGAGCTGATGGTTCAGGACCCCTTTCTCTGGTTGACCCGCGTCCGCCATGCCGGGGCGATCTTCCTCGGTCGCCACACCCCGGAATCCGCCGGAGATTATCTGGCCGGCCCCAACCATGTATTGCCGACCATGGGCACGGCCCGCTTCTCCTCAGCCTTGGGGGTGGAAACCTTCGTCAAGAAATCCAGCCTGATCGCCTATTCCCAGGAAGCCCTCCAGGCTGACAGCGA
>CALMMG010000074.1 GCA_937868185.1 uncultured Pseudomonadota bacterium | reverse complement strand
TGACCTTGCCCCTAAAAACTGAGCCATTGTGGAGTTAGTTTGTGCATTTGTTTTGACCTTACCCCAAATTTTGGTCCAAAAGATGTGTTATTTTTTCGGCTTGTTTGAGTCAGCGGATGGTGGGCTTGGTTGTCTTGGTGGGCTCGCGAAAAACCGGAAAGGAAAACCCTATTGGGAACAAGGAATCTCAAGCGCGGACCGGAGGGCGACCGGACAACAAAAAAAAGGACCTAGGGGATTTTCCCTAAGTCCTTGGTATTACTGGTGCGCCCGGCACGATTCGAACGTGCGACCTGCGGATTCCTAGTCTAACTAACTGGTGGAGTCAAATAATTATGTAACAGATCGATTTTAAAACAAAAAATGAAATATTTTATTCGACGTATTCGTTTCACAAAAGCACCGAAATTCTCTTTTGGTCATTCCCACAAAGGAAAGAAGACCTCCTCGTAAAGCCAGAGATTAGAAAGCCATCTCTCACAAGAAAAATCAAACGATGAGAGTATTCAGCACCTGCCGAAAAGAACGGAGAAAGACCGGAGAAAATTGCGTTAATTTCCGTCTGACGCCCAGCGCATAAATTGAGTTGAGTTGCCCGAGCCCATTTTCAGCCGATTTCAGTTTTACTCCACCTCTGCGGCAAGGTGATATCTATTCGTGTCCATGAGCCGGGGGCACTGTCCATGGAAACCTTACCATTATGCAGCCGGACGATTTCTTTGACAATAGCCAGCCCAAGTCCTGCTCCGCCGTTTATTGCCGCACGGGATTTCTCCACCCGGTAAAACTGTTCGAACACTTTTTGCAACTCGTCCTTGGGAATGCCCGGACCGGTGTTGTGCACGGATATACAAATATCATTATTTTTTTCAGTAACCGTAAGTTGTATTTTTCCTTCTTCGCTATTGTATTTAACAGCATTGTCAAGAATATTGATGACCGCTCTACGGATCATGTCCTCGTCACCCCTCATATTAATTTGTGGGGGAAGAATTGCTTCGAGATGAATTTTTGCCTTTTCTATAATCGGCACAAAATCCTCCAGAACCAACTGGACCAGATTAGTTAGATTGAATGGCTCGAGAGGCAGAGACGCCCTGATTTCTAGAACCGACAGATCCAGAAGTGTTTTAACCAATCGATCCATCCGCAAAACTGTGTGCTCCTGTGTTTTGATTTGCTCTATAAAGGCTTCAGGTAAATCTTCTCGCTGCGAGGCTTCCTCGAAAAAGAGTCTCAAGGTGGTAATAGGGCTTCGCAACTCATGAGAAGCATCGGCAAGATACTTCTTTTGGCGGGAAAAAGAGAACTGCAACCTATTGAACATTTGGTTCAGGCATTCGCTCAGCTCAAAAATCTCATCGCGGCTTTTCCCTAGGGGGATTCTTTTTTCCAGGGTGTTTTCGTTTATTTCGTGGGCAAGCTGATTGATGGCGGCGATGGGTCTCACGATTCGACCAGACAGCACATAGCTTACGCACATCAAAATAATGCTCGAGATGATCAAGCCGATGTTGATCGCTTCCACCCAATCAAAAAACTCTTCTTCAAAATCTGCCACGGTCCTTGCTACTTGGATCAGGTAAGGTGCCCCTGCGATGTTTTCGACGATCGCCAGGGTTCTGAACGTGACCTCGCCGTCATCATCCGGATAGAGGTAGCGAAGTTCTTTCGGGATGAATGTGTTGACCATATAGGGCTCTTTCCCCTTGTCCTTGTTCAAGGGAAGGTCTGCGGCCCTGGATAGATCGGATTGAAAAACCACGCGCTGGTTCTGGTCGTAAATTTTGACCCAGTAACGTTCTGAAGAAACAAGCAGCATGTGCGCCTGCGCATCCTCCACTGGTCTTCGTAGCGTGGACAGTCGCTTGCTCAACGTATGCGCCACTGTATTCAACTGTGCATCCATAATCGCCAGAGGCTGATCGTGCATTTCCCACAAGATCACCAGGGAAAAGACAAGGCTGGTCAAAAGGCCAACGCCTGCAACCCAAAGGGTGATCCGGTGGCGAATTTTCATTGACCCTCTCCCGTGACGATGTAGCCGACACCTCGGATCGTCCGGACAATGCTGCCATCGGTATCACCGATTTTTCGACGCAAATTCTTGATGTGCACATCGATGTAATTCGACATGGTAAAAGGGTCAAAATCTTCCCCCCAAACATGCTCGGCTAGACTGAAGCGCGATATGGTCCGGTTCTTATTGTAAAGGAGAAACTCGAGAATGGCGAATTCTTTGGGGGTCAGCAGCACAATATTGCCACCGGCGGTTACCTCGCGGGTAACCGTGTTGAGATGGATGTCTTTGACACCCAGAGTGGGGGCGGCATGTTCTGAGCCTCTCCTGAGCAGAGCACGCATCCGCGCCAGCAGTTCGGAGGCAGAAAACGGCTTGGCCAGGTAGTCGTCCGCCCCTCGGTCAAGTCCCTTGATCTTGTCATCGATCTCGCTCTTGGCGGACAGCAGGAGGACCGGAGTGCCGATCTTGTCTTGGCGGATTTCTTGTAACACGGACAACCCGTCTTTTAGGGGCATCATGATATCGAGGATGATCAGGTCGAAGGGCTGGTTGAAAATCCGGTCCAGGGCCTTCTCGCCATCCGTGGCAATTTCAACGATATATTTTTGTCCGGTAAGTAGCCTGACAAGTTGGTCGCGAATATCGGGATCATCATCTACTATAAGGATTCTCACGGCTGTCTCTGTCCTGACCTGGAGTTAATCTGGGCATGCCCCTCGCAATCATTTTTATGGGGCCTGTGTCTGCATTGTCCGATCAACCTGGGTAAATCACAAGGTGTTTTTGCCCTATTTCTGGCCAATGGCCGAAAGCTGCCACTGATTGTTCCCAACAGGTCTGGTAACCGTCCAGTACTCTTCAAACTTGATCGGCTCGGTCTTGCTTCCCTCAACCACCTGCCCGGTAGAGTCGTCGGTGGTGTAATCTAGAAGGTTGGCATAGATCAGCGTGGTTATGTAGTCCTGTCCGGACTCCTGCCAGGCTTCCACGATCTCAACGTTCCGGACGGCAATGTTTTCCAGTCGATTGACTCTTTTCTCTTTGAGCAACCGGTCGATATCATCCTGTAGTGTACGCCGGATCTCTGGTGTCAGTAATGCCCCGGCAGGTAAAAGATCCCGGTTCATCCAGGCGCTTTGAATCTTGAAAAAGAGATCCAGAACCTGATCGCAGAAAAGTTGCTCCTCAAAGGATGGATCGAACTGTCTGATATGCGAAATACCGGTCGCCATATCTTCAGCCGGGGAGAGTGGCGCTTGCGCTGCCGATTGTTGCATGGAGGGTTCCCGGTAATTATCCATGGAATAAACGTTCTCGCTGGCTTGGGTTGATTCGCGTCTATTTTTTATGAAACGGTAGACGAGGTAGATAATGCCGCCGATCAACAGTATCTCAAAGATGCCAAAGCCGCCGCCACCTGCACCACCCCAGCCGCCTCCCATGCCAAGGCTGCGAAAAAGCATGCCGCCCAGCATACCCCCGGCAATACCGCCGAGCATCCCACCGGCCATATTGCGGAAGAGTCCTCCTCCCGCCGGTTGGGGTGCTTGGTATGGCGGAGGGCTGGACGGATTGGGGGTCTGCTGGGGTGCTCCCTGGCGATACGGGCTGGATTGGGAGGGAGGCGCAGCTGGCGTAGAGTAGCTGCGTGAGCCGCGGCTCCCCATGGAACGGCCGCCCCCGGCACGGGCTTGTGATTCTTGGGGGGCAATAGCAATGAGCATCAGAGCCAAGCCAATGGCGCAGAAAGCTGCGGAAAAAGTTCTTTTGTACATGATATTGGTACTCTCCGTTGAGTTCATGTGCTGAATGTCAAAAAAACGTACTGTTGCTTGGCGGCATGATTGCTTGCGCGGTTCATCAATTGGAAACCGTCTTGGAAAAGATATTGAGGACAGCTACCCCAGCGACTATGAGCAGCAAGCCCATAATGGCAGGGAGATCCAGCGATTGTCCGAGAAAGATCCAGGCAACCAGAGCGACCAGCGCAATGCCTGCGCCAGACCAAATGGCGTACACCACCCCAACCGGAATCGTTTTGAGGGTAAGGGAGAGAAAGCACAAGGCGATTGAGTAGCCGACCAAGACGATCAGCGATGGCCATAGGCGAGAGAACCCCTCCGATGCCTTAAGGGATGTGGTGGCAATAACCTCGCTCACGATGGCGATTGAAAGAAAAATCCATTGCTGCATGTCCATGACCTCCTCACAGCGCAGACACCTCTGTCGATTTTTTTTCAAACTGCGTGGGCAGGCTTCTTCGGACCAAAAAGAAACACCACCCAGACGCTTATTTCATACATCAGGTAAATGGGGACCATGACAACAAACATCGTGATCAGATCGGCATGGAAGGCTGCGACAATGGAGCTGGCCAGCAGCGCATATTTGCGGTTCTTTGCCAGGAAGCGATAATTGACGATGCGCAAACGGGAGAGCAGCAGAATAATAATAGGCAGTTCAAAGATCAGTCCGAAGATAAGAATAAGCCGCAGACAGAAATTGATATAGAGACTGAGATTGAACCAGCTTTGCAACCCTTCCGCTTCATAGGAAAGAGAGAAATTTATAATAACCGGCCAGATGACAATGAGGAAAAAAATCGCCCCGACACAGAAGCTGATGAAGCTGGCCGAGATAAAAGGGAGAGCCATGCGCTTTTCTTTCCTGGTCAGTCCGGGGGCGATGAATTGCCAGATTTGAAAGAATACCATTGGCAGAGCAAGGATAAACCCGGCAAGCATGGAGATCTTGCATTGCACGAAAAAGGGCTCCAGGGGGGCAGTGTAGTTCAGCATCCTGGCCTTCACCGGGATTGCGGTTTCCTGCTCCAGTTTGTAGTGGGTGTAAATTTCTGGATACCGTGTTTTCACCTCGTCATAGACCGTCTTTTTCAATTCGGTCAGATAGGTTTTCCCGGTGAGCGGTTTTTCTACAAATTTCAGGAGGTCAGTAGAAAAATTCCAGGCAACCCCCATACCGATGACAACGGCGACGAGGGCAATAATTAACCGCTTACGCAGTTCGGCAAGGTGTTCGGTCAAGGAAACAGGTTGTTGTTTAGCCATTGGGACAATATCCTAAATCAGGGCCTATAAATAGTAGCAAAAGGCTATTCCACGGTGACACTCTTGGCCAGGTTGCGGGGCTGGTCCACATCGCAGCCGCGCAGGGTGGCGATCTCATAGGCCAGCAGCTGCAGGGGGAGAACAAAAAGAATCGGGTTCAATTCCTCATGGCAGAGCGGCACCGTGATCACCTGCTCGGCGATGCGCTGGCAGTTTGTGTCCCCAGCATTGGCAACGAGAATGACCCTGCCGTTTCTGGCCTTGACCTCTTCCACGTTGGAAATAACCTTTTCATAGACGCTGTCACGAGGGGCCAGGGCGAGAACCGGCATATCCCGGTCGATGAGGGCGATGGGGCCGTGCTTGAGTTCCCCTGCCGCATACCCTTCAGCGTGGATGTACGATATTTCCTTGAGCTTCAACGCCCCTTCCAGGGCAATGGGGAAATTGCTCCCCCTGCCCAGGTAGACGAAATCCTGGCTCTGGGCAAAACCCTCGGCAATGCGGGCTGTTTCCTCCTGCAACCGGGGCAGCTCTTGTTCAATCA
>CALMMG010000073.1 GCA_937868185.1 uncultured Pseudomonadota bacterium | reverse complement strand
TTGCCCGCCATGCCTTCTTGGAATATGGCATCGGTCAGCTCCCGGTTCGGGGTAAAGCCGTCCGGTTTGGTCATCTCCACCCTGATGGCGAGACCCAGTCCATCCACATCCCCGATGACGGGGTATTTCTTTTGCAGCTCCCGCAGGCGGGAGAGGAGATAGGCCCCCTTTTCCGGCACGACCTCTTCAAGATTGGCGGTTTTCATGTATTGCATTGCGGCAAGGCCCGCCGCTGTTCCCAGGGGATTGCTGGAAAAGGTGGAATGGGTCGAGCCGGGGGGGAACATTTGGGGTGTTATCAGTTCCTCCCGTGCCCAGAGGCCGGAGAGCGGGTTCAGGCCATTGGTCAGGGATTTGGCAAAGGCGACAATATCGGGGGTGGCACCGAAGTGTTCCATTGCCCAGAGTTTGCCGGTTCGGTAGAAGCCCATCTGGATTTCGTCATCCACCAGCAGGATATTGTATTTTTTTAGCACCTGCTCCAAGCGTTTGAAGTATTCGGGCGGCGGGACGATATAACCGCCGGTGGCCTGCAGGGGTTCCACAAAGAAGGCGGCGTATTCGACCTCATTGTCCTTGGTGTCTATAACCCCGTAGTATTCGGTCTCGAAAAGACGCTCGAACTCCTTGACGCAGTAATAGTCGCAGGTTTTGCGGTCTTTTTCGTAAAAACATCTGTAGCAGTAGGGGAAGGGTATGAATGTCGCCCGATTGGCAAAATGGCCGAACCGTTTTCGGTACCTAAAGCTGCTGGTTATCTCGGTGGCGGCAAGGGTGCGGCCATGATAGCCGCCCATGAAGGCGAACATCAGCGATTTGCCGTGTTTGAAATTTCTCACGACCTTAATGCTGTCTTCGATGGCCTGGGCCCCGCCGACATTGAAATGCACCCGCCCTTTTTCCCCGAATCGTTTGCCGGTTTCCTTGGCGATGGTGGCGGAAAGCAGGATCTTTTCCCGGTGCAGATACTGGGAGGCCACCTGCGGGAGCATGGCCATCTGTTTGTTGTGGGCCTCTTCTATCTCCCTGTTCCGGTAGCCGAAATTGACTGCGGAGTACCACATCTGCATGTCCAGATACGGTCGCTCATCGAGGTCGAACATCCAAGAACCATCACAGCGTTTAAAGATGATGGGATCTTTGAGATAGTGAACCGTATCGCCGTAGGAGCAGTACTCGGCCTCAAGTTCCAGAAGTTCTTTGGTGGTGAGTTCGTCATGTTCCATGAGAGGTTTTCCTTTTTAAGGTATTAATTTAGAGCGATAGGCTAACAAGTTTATTGATTACTGGGCATCGTGACGGCGGAGGTGATCAGTCATAGATCATGCAGCCAAGCCCCTGGGGTGTTGGTTGGCGAAAGAACGTGACCGCCCTATGCTGACATTTTGTTCCAGGGACAAGAGTGCCTCGCCGTTTAAAAAAGTCTCGAGGGCTTCTTGCACCCCCTGGAAATCCGTGAACGTCGAGTGCGGGATCTCGTTTTCCACGCAGTAGCCGGTGAGTTTGCCTCGGCAGAAGACATGCATCGCCATTCTCGAGATACAAAAATCGCTGCGGCCATCGCCGATATGAACGATGGGAAGTCCTTCGGCCAGCAGATCGGCAGTCTTGCATTTGCAGGTGCCTGATTGGCACACTCCGCTGGTGTTGGGGAAGATTGTCTTGAGGCCGGTTTCATCCTCAAGCAGATCGTTGGCATAGACCGGTAAATCTGAAAACCCGGCTGCTGCCAGGATACCATTGATGATCGGCTTGAACCCATCACTTATGATGGCGAATGGTATGCCGGCCCCCCGGAGCAATCTCATGAAATCAGGGAAGGCGGGATCTATCGGATGCGTGCAGGCATACTCGACAAGGTGTTCCAAGGGAGCATCTATGAGCGCCATCTGGCGCGCGAGACATTCCCGTGAGCCTATGCGCCCCTCTTCCCAGAGTTTTTCCGCCTCCTGCCAGCCAGACCGGGCGAATTTTTTAATGACGGCGTCGGTTACATCCAACTTATTGATGGTGCCGTCAAAATCGATGGTTACGAAAAACTCCGCCTGTTCAGAAAATGGTGCAGGTGTATAGCGCGTTGCTTGTCTCATATTTGTTGTAGCGGTTCCTCTCATTCAATTCGCCCTGATCCTTCGGGATGGTCACAGGAACTTACAGCAGGAAAATGAAGAAAAAGTGAAGAGGATGAAAAAAAATGGGCTCGTCTGTGGTTGCCCCCATTTTAATCGGGCACACTGGTATGTTGGGTGGCGATTAGGAGTACGATATTTCCCTATGTCGGAGGTCATTATTTTTAGGGAGATTTGAAAAAGTTAGTTTTGCGACGTCGTATGCGGAGTTGGTAGAGCCTGAACGGGAACCCAGTCATGTGGCACGGTGGACTGTGTAGGCTTTGGTAGCAGAGAGAGGGCCTATGTGTTCACTTAAAAAGAGGGTGAGACAGGATAGGAAAAGCCCAAGCACACTGTGGACTTGGTTGTCTTGGTGGGCTCGCGAAAAACTGGATAAAAAAAACCCATTTCGAATAAGGAATTTCACGTCAAGTACAGGAGGGCGACCGGACAACAAAAAAAGGACCTAGGGAATTCCCCTAAGTCCTTGGTATTGCTGGTGCGCCCGGCACGATTCGAACGTGCGACCTGCGGATTCGTAGTTTGTAAATTGGCCACTATTTAACACCCCGCCTTGTTCTCTCTATTTCTGCAATCCCTTGACACCCCTCAGTTTATAGCATATTCTTGTTCTATCGAGCTTACTCCTGGTTCGACATATCACTGACCCTATATTGACCCTATGAGGGACTGCCAAGATGAACAAGGCCAAGTTGACGAAGATCACCGTCGAGAAGTTACCCTTTGCCGACAAGGGCAAGCAAGTTGATTACTACGATTCCGAATTAGACGGTTTTGGTGTGCGGGTATCAGCCACGGGGAAGAAGTATTTTGTCCGGGCACATATTGGGAACAGGCGTGTGCGGGTGATGCTTAAGAGTGCCAAGCTCATATCCGCCGAAGAAGCTCGGAAGGAAGCTTTGGCCAAGCTGGGCGAGATGGCTCAAGGGGTTGACCCGAATCAGGTTGAGCGGGACAACAATCAACAAGCTGCAAAAAAACGTCGTGAAGAGAAACAACAGAGTGTCACCCTTCAGGCGGTGCTTGATGACTATTTGCAGAAAGGGAAACTGAAACCCCGAACCGTGAAGACATACCGTGATCTGTTCCGGCTGTATCTGGCGGACTGGCTTGATCGACCGGCTACAGAGATCACACGGGATATGGTGAAGCATCGTCACCAGGACATAGCCACCGGCAAGCGACAACGGCAAGTTTTTAAAAAGGGAGCCGACACAAAAAAGAAGATAGCAGACCCGAAGCGCCGAGAAGGGGCGGCTGACAACTGTTTCCGGACGCTGCGGGCAGTTCTCAATTATGCCTTTGAAGATGAAGAAGGTGGAACACTTTACGCAAACCCCGTGACTATTCTTTCTTCCCGCAAAAGAAAGGCCTGGTTCAAGGTTGATCGGCGGCGGACGCTTATCAAAAACAGCGACTTGCCAGCATGGAGTAAGGCCGTTGAAGCTCTGGACAACCTCATTACTAGGGATTTTCTTTTGTTCCTGCTTCATACCGGACTGCGGCGAAATGAAGCGGCAGGGCTGCGCTGGGACCAGGTGGACTTTCAGGAAGGTTGTTTCACTATTCCCGACACGAAGAACGGGGAGCCTCATACCTTGCCGCTGAGCGACTACTTGATAAATCTCCTGATGAAGCGTAAGGCCGAGGCGTGGTCTGACAACCCGTATGTTTTCCCCAGCACCGGAAAGGCCGGATATTTACAGGAGCCGAAGAGAGCCATAGACGCCGTGACCGTAACCACTGGGATCACCTTTGCCTGTCACGACCTGCGGAGAACCTTTGCCACCATTGCTGAAAGCCTGGACTTGTCTGTCTACACAGTAAAGGCGCTCTTGAACCACAAACAACAGCTTGGCGATGTTACCGGAGGATATATCGTCCTGAATGTTGATCGCCTGCGGGACCCCATGCAGAAGATCACCGATGCCATCCAAGAGCGGATCAAGACCCAACACGGGCAGGTGGTGCCGATGCAGGCAACGTCAAACACGTAGGTATTATCAATTTTTAGACCGGATAGGTTGAACATGGAATTAATAAAACCACCAACGAACTATTATGATATTGATGCCGCAGCTACGCACTTGAACGCTACTGTTGGGGAATTGCTTAGGTGGGGAGCAGATGGAAAATTGAAATTTTCAATAAGGTTAAAGCCTAGTAGGCTTGTTACAAGCATAGGTCTTGACTGTTCATCGTGCGGATCAATAGAGAATGTTCCTGAATACAGTGAGACATACGAAATATCTATTAATACCCTAAAAGATGTTTGGGGAGATGAACAAGCTAAGTTCCATCCAATTTTGGTATGCAGTAATTGTCAACACGACCTACAAGTGACATATAATTTAGATGCATATCATCCATGTTTCGATGAAGATAAAACTGATACTGAAAATGGAGTTAATGACTTACTTGTAAGTGATGATAATTTTACAAAATTCAAGAGCATATATTTTGCTGTAAGGGATGAGGGCAAAATACCCACCGCCCAAGAAGGAAGGCAACCTGAGGACCAAGTGCGTGAAAAAGTAGTGGCACAGAAAAAACTTAGAACGCCGATCAGGAGGCCTGGTGTTAGAAGCAGGCTAACAGTGACTCTTGAGAATGCAAGGGCCTTGTTAATCGGAGAAAACAAAAAAGAACCAACATGTCGGCAAGTGAAAGATTTTTTAAAATTTGAAGACCCCCTCGGTTGTGTGAAAGATTATGGCAAGGACGAGAAAGGCGCTTTTCTGGGTTGGGAGGATAATTCCGGGAAGTATCACAAAATCAGGGATAAAAGCATCGCAAATAAACTCACAAAAATTAGAAATGAAAGCAATAGGTTATAGTTAAAATCAAAGTCATGTCCTCTTCCCGATTACGCCTCAAGTCACGATAACCGGGAATCGGGAAATCTAGTTTCTCCCTTGAAAGAACAATAGCGTTCTTCGCAACGTTCAAAGGAGAAACACCATGTCCCCCAAGACCAGCACTGCCTTACAGTCAGCACCCTCCCCAAAATTTGAGATCGAAGAAAAAAACACTACCCCACAACCAGAACCATCTCCCAACCTCACAACCTCAGAAGCAGCACATTTTCTGCACGTCCAACCGAGCACATTGGAGCAGTGGAGATGGAATGGGCAAGGCCCTAAGTTTTGCAAAGTCGGAAGGAGTTGCAGATACCGCATGGCGGATCTTGAAGCTTTCCTTGAAGAAAGGGCTTTCCGTTCCACCACCGAAGCACAAATGGGGGTGTAATCATGACTGCCAATGAAAAAGACATCCTCACGACGCAACTCACCAAAATCACTGCAAGCATTCCGGATCGTCTAGCCAAAAGCTATAGTCTTGAAGGTGGTGAACTAAAGAAGGCCAATGCTGGCCAACTGGTGCGCGGCCAATATCAGGTCTTAAAAATATACGATGTCCATGTGCTAAGGGAAATATTGACAGGCCTGGCTCATAATGAGGCAGTTTCCTACGGCGTGCCGCGACGTCCAGAAAGACAAGGGATCATCGCATCACGCAAATTTGCTGGCTTGGGGGAACTCACCCGGACGCGAGATGATTTTGATTGGGCGGAAGGCTCAGGCATCCTGTTTCTTGATTATGATGCCTCAGAAGGATCCAACCCGTTGACGGCTGAAGATCTATGGACAAAGATAATTACTGTTTGTCCAGTCCTCGCAAATGCACCGGCGGTCATAATTTCCAGTGCTTCCGGGTACATTTATAATGCCGTAACCGGTGAAGAGATGAAGGGCGCGGGCGGGTCGCATGTATATATTGTTGTTGCAGATGGACGTGATATTCCGCGAGCGGGTGCAGCGATCTACGACATGGCATGGATGGCCGGTTATGGCCGGTTTGATATTTCTAACTCCGGATCACTGCTGGATCGGTCATTAGTTGACGGGATGGTATGGCAGCCAGAACGATTTGACTTTGCTGCCGGGGCCTTTTGTGCTCCACCGCTTGAACAACGGCGACCGGCCCCATTTGTGATTAATCCCAACGTCGCACCTTTCGATACTCGCCAGATACTGACAGTTCAAGCTGCCGAAGAGCTTGAAAAACTAAAAGCTGATGCTCGGGCTGCTGTTGCTGATGAGGCTAAAAAAGTAAAGGCAGCTTGGGTTGAATCACGTGTGGCTGTGGACATGCTCAAGGACACTGAATCAAACCCTGAAAAGCGCGAAGAGAAAATTAAGCGGCTGCGCACTACATACACTCGCGCTACCGAGGATGGCGTCTTGCTTGGCGATTTTCCCCTACTTACGGAAGATGGCCGCAATGTGACCGTAGGTGAAATTCTGGACAGCCCAGAACATTGGCACGGCAAGCGCTTTGCAGACCCGTTGGATCCAGATTATCGCAATGACCACCGCATTGCCTGGGCAAACCTCCAATCTGGCGGAAGACCAAGTCTCTATTCTCATGCCCATGGCGGGCGTCGGTATGTTCTAATAAGGGCGCCGCAAACAGTACAGCTCATGGGCGGTGAAATGCCCCGCGTTATTCACGCAGTACAACATCACGTCCAGAGAGCTTGCGAGGTATACCAGCGCGGCGGTGAACTCGTGCGGGTAGCCGACAGTTCCTTGCTTGGCGTTCAGCAGGCGTGGCTGAGAACACATCTTGAAACAGTGTCCCTGTTTCAGATTTTTAAAAAAGAAAAACAGGTCCAAGTTGATTGCCCTGGCGACTTGCCCCAAAGAATTCTTGCCAACCGCGGCGGATGGCCTTTCTTTGAACTCGTTGGCATTGAAACTGCGCCTACCATGCGTCCGGATGGCTCTTTGCTTGACCGACCGGGCTATGACAAGGCAACAGGGCTGTTATTGCTGGATGACCACAGTAATAATTGGCCGAGTATTCCTTCAAACCCTACATTAGATGATACGCACGCTGCGTTAGTTCGTCTTTGGGAACCCTTTGCACACTTCCCGTTTATAAATCCAATTGATAGAGCCGTTGCCCTGGCCGCGATATTGACAGCGGTCGTTCGCCGTATCCTGCCGACTGCGCCTGGTTTTGGCGTCAACGCATTTCAGATGGGGACAGGCAAGACAAAGTTGGCACAATGTTTTGGTATTTTGACCAGTGGCCGCGTCCCCGCGGTTGCCCCCTGGGCTGAGAATACTGAAGAACAACGTAAGAGTTTAATGGCAGCTTTTCTTTCAGGGCCAGGTGCGATTTTGCTCGATAATATTGAAAGAGCTCTTTCATCCTCTGAACTTTGTGCTGCTCTCACGGGCGAGACCTACGAAGATCGGAGATTAGGTTTTTCGGAAAGGGTGAAGGCCAGCACCCGCGTCTTGGTGACGGTGACAGGTAATAACCTTTGCATTGCGGGGGACTTGAGCCGTCGGATATTGCCCATCACCCTTGACCATGGGGTGGAGCGCCCCGAGATTCTGTCTTTTCCTTTTGATCCGGTGGCGCGCGTGGCTGAACGGTGGCTGTCATTGCGAGCTGATGCCTTGACTATCTTACGGGCATTCGTGGTGGCAGGCCGACCCGCCAAGGGTGAGGGCAGGATGGGTTCATTTGATGACTGGGATGGACTCGTCCGTCAGTGCGTAGTCTGGTTGCGTGATAATGAGCTTGCGCCCTTTGAGCTCGCCGACCCTGCCGATGCCGTTTCAGATACAATCAAGGCCGACCCAGACACCCAAAAGCTGCAAAATCTGTTGTATTGGTGGTGGGATAAGTTCAGGGATAAACCTACAAAGGCAAGTGACCTTGCCAGGGAAGGGATACATATCAGCAGCTGCTATCCTGTCGTCTATAACGAGTTGGGGGACACCCTGCTCGAAATCGCCGGTGACGGTAACAACATCAACCCACGGCGACTGGGGCGTTGGATTGAGAGGCACGCCGGACGCCTTTTAGGTGGCAAGAAGATAGAAACCGTTGGACGCACGGGTGGTTCTTGTCGCTGGCGTGTTGTTCAGCTCGGGGGATAAGCTTCAAAAAAGGTGGTTTAGGTGGTTTCAGGGGTTTTTTCTAGGCCAAAATTTGAGAAAATATATTTTTTTAAAAATAACGGTTGGAATAAACCCCCTATAACCACCAAACCACCTTTTTCCTCGGGCGGCACAACACGAACGCTTCTGTGCGACTTGATTACGGTGTGACTGAATTATGAATTCGTGTTACTGTATGACCGCAGTCATTTCCTGGGGAGTTGACCAATGTGACTACTAAGGGGAATAACAGTTAAAAAGGAGGCTACATGCAACTACTGACAGAACTTACAGGCCGCACCATCGACCAGATTGAGGAAGGCCGGGCCGCGGCTGCGGCCGGAGACTTAACTCCGATAAAGGAATTATTGTACGACTCCGCCCTCCTACTTCACGGCGCAGCTTTGACCGCCGTGAATATGGCCAACCATTGCGTTGGGTTCCCGGACAAGAATGTCCAAACTGCCCTTAATGCCATCGAAGCCATGCAGAAGATTTTCGGTACCCTGGCCGAGCATGATGACACGAACCGCCTGTCTACGATATCCGGGAACCTGTTCCAAGAGAACCTGGAGCGGATCATGCGCTACATCGCAAGGAAGGGCGGCAAAGTCCAGCGCCATGTCCTGCTGACTTCACGCGTAATCCGAGGCAACGCCATCGACTACGACCGCCACCTTGCCGCCCTTGTGGACGCTGGCTATCTTTTAGAAACCCACACCGGGCGGCGCAAGGAAACGACCTACATGATCATTCCAAGTGATCAGCCTTTGATTGAGGTCGGGGCCGGGGGAGGTTAACAGCCTGTGCATTTTGCACAATTTTTTTTACAGCCCCGTACAGAGGTTGGTCGGTACGGAAGCGATTATAGG
Organism: uncultured Pseudomonadota bacterium; assembly: GCA_937868185.1. Classification (GTDB taxonomy): domain Bacteria; phylum Desulfobacterota; class Desulfobulbia; order Desulfobulbales; family Desulfurivibrionaceae; genus Thiovibrio. Next base: position 47,099 of record CALMMG010000073.1, on the reverse strand, counting down.
AGAGATACAGGGTATTGGCTTGCTCCTGGATTTCTTTATTCCATCGTCCAACCGTAACGGAGTGGCCGATCTCCTTGATGGCAACGTACAGTTTAAACTGCTTTCTTAAAAATGAGGCCCACTATACTGCCTGGACGTGCGATAAAAAAATAGCCGAGAGAAATCCCCTCGGCTATTTTTTGGTGACTCCATGTTCTCAGGGGCAAGCGAAAAATCTTGCAGCTAAGATGCGTCTCTTAAAACGGCAGCTTAAAATTGATCGTGGCTGTCTGGTTGGTATAATCCGTCCGCCCATCTATGTCGTACCGGGCCGTAACCGTCATACCATTGGCGTTCAGCATTTCAAACCCGAGCCCGCCTTGCATCACAACGGCTGACGGATCGAGTCCATTGGTAACAAAGGTTGGCCCGCCCCCGGCAAAGGTGGCGGTCACCGAGGACTGGCTTGCCATAAGGTCATACCCCACTCCCAGATGGCCGTTCAGCTTCACCCCATCGGCAAGCGCATATGCCGCCTTGCCACCCACGGAAAGAACCAGGGAATCCTCGCTGTTGCTGTCCATGTGCAGGTTGATAGCGCCAGCCCCGGTTTCGATGTAGTCCTCCACTTTGACATAGCTATACTGGCCACGAAGATATGCAGCCACGGTGGCCTTCTCGCTCACCTTGTAGCGGTGCTCAAGCTCTGCATCAAGCAGGGTGTGCCAGCTCGAAAAATCTCCGCTCGCGATCCGGTCCAAGCCGCCAAACACGATATGGCGAGAAGAATCGTTGTCGTTGATGCCGAATCCTGCCTGTAGATTCAGGCTGGTTGCTTCGCTCAACCGATCCGATGCATAGAGGGTCAACTGATAGGTGTTGATGTCAAGGCTCTCGCGGGTGATTGCGGAATCGCCGTCAACATCACCCTTGGCAAAGGAAAGCGCCGCGCCTACCCGCCACTGCTCATCCACCTTGCCGTCCGCGCCCAAGGCTATGCCATAGCTGTTGGCGTTGTATCCGGCCACGCCCTTGCGTTCGCCCTGATTGGTCCAGGAATAAAAAGGCTGCGCCCACACCATGCGGTCCTTGAACATGGGATCGCCGGAGGAAAGCCCCTGCCCGCCCCCAGCCATATGCTCATGCACCACCCGGGAGCCGCCGCTGCTGGCAAGCCCCTGGGCGATATGCGCACTGCCGCCGGTAAAGCCCGGCATAAGTTGGCTGACTGCTCCGCCGACCTCCCCTGCGGAGCCAAGAGCGCCCAAGGCGTTGAGCACGGTCTGCATGTCGCCGCTGGCGCCACCAGCCTGAATGGCGTCAAGGGCTCCGGCCACGCCGGCGGCGGCAGGTCCCGCCGCACCGCCTTGCACCGCTTGAACAAAGGTCAGACCTTGCTCGGTAGTCAGATCAATCTGATTGCCATTCACCGTGCCGGTAAAATTCCACACGGCGCTGTTGTCGGTGACGGTGAGGGTGCCCGCAGTCAGAGTCCCTGCGGAAAGAACGCTGGTCAGCACATTGCCGTTGGCTAGGGTGTCTCCAGGGCTGACTTTGACGTCGATCTTGTTGCTCGCAGAAAGATCAGCTGTGCCGGTTACCAGCAGTTTGCCATAGCTGGCAGCGCTGGAGGCACCGACCTGGAATACACCGGTAGCGTTCTGCGTATAGTCCCCGGCAATGGTGACGGTATCCCCGGCAGCCACTGAGAGTGTGCCGCTGTTATATGCGCCGCTTGCAACGGTAACGTCATGGGCCATATTAAAGATACCAGCAGAGGCAATATTGAATGTGCCTACCTCAAAGGTGTTTCCCGAGGTAAAGGTGCCGTTCACATTCACGGTGGAGCCGGCATTGCCATGAACTGTCCCACTAATGCTCCCAGTGGCGCCTTCGAGATTCAAGATAGCGTCGGCGAGTTCCACTGCTCCGTTGAGGGTGCCGCTGTTGGTCACGGTGCCTGTGCCGTTTCCTATGTAAATCGCATAGGCTTGAGGCGTTGCCCCGTTCGCAGTGGCGGTGATGGTCCCGGTGTTGCTCACGGTGGCATTTGCATCAAGGCTGCCCACAAAAATGCCGTAGGCATTGGCCTGGGAAGCAGCATTGGCGGTGGCGGTAATGGTGCCCCCGTTGGTGATGGAGGTGTCCGCCCCCATATCGCCTGTGCGAATACCGTAAGCCGACGCATTATTATTATCTGACGTGGCGTGCACAGTGATCGTTCCGGTGTTGCTGATGTATGCCCCAGCGCCGCTCAGGTTGCCGGCGGAAATCCCGTAGGCGGTGGCCTGGGAAGCCGCATGGGCGGTGGCCTCAATGGTGCCGCTGTTGGTGATGTGGGCGCCAGCTCCAGTCAGATTGCCGTCCAAATAAATACCGTAGGCGCTGGCGTGCAGACTTGAGCCACCGGTAGCAATGGCGGTGGCGGTGATGGTGCCGGTTGCAGTGTTTTCGATATAGGCATTGTCCCCGAGGCTAACCCCCTCGCCAGAGTAGCCCGTGTAAATGCCATAGGCCAACGCCCCCCGATCATTCTGGGTGACGGTGGCTTCGGCAGCAATGGTGCCGCTGTTGGTGATATGCGCCCCATCTCCACTCAAGCTGCCGGTGTAGACACCATAGGCCGTGGCCTGGGAATTGGTGGAATTGGCAATGGCGGTTATGGTGTGGGTTACAGTATTTTCGATATATGTGCCAACGCCACCCAGATCGCCCGTGGAAATACCATAGGCATTAGCTTGTTGATAGGCCGTGGCCGTGGCCGCTATGGACCCGCTGTTGGTGATATGCGCTCCATCGCCATTCAGGCTGCCAGTGCTGATCCCGTATGCGGTGGCATTAGAGTTGTTAAGGGCGGTTGCCTCAACAGTGATCGCGCCACTGTTCGTGATGTAGGCATTAGCCCCCAGGCCACTATCGATGGAAATCCCGTAGGCCTGTGCCCGAGAATTGGTTGATTCGGCGGTAGCAGTTATGGTGCCACCATTGTCGATGTATGCGCTATCCCCCAAGGAACCATTGACGAAAATACCGTAGGCCTGTGCCTGAGAATTAGTAGCGTTGGCAGTGGCACTGATGGTTCCCGTATTGCTGATCGCCCCGGAAAGATCGCCGTTGACATACACTCCATACGCGGATGCCCGAGAAGATGAGGCGGTAGCGCTGATGGTGCCGTTATTGACAAGCGACCCGGAAAGCAGACCATCGACATAGACACCATATGCGGAGGCTGCACCACTTCGTGAGACCTCGATGGAGCCACCGTTGTCTATGGTGATCGAGCCGGAATGCTCAACTCCCACATAAACTCCGGTGGCCGAGCCAGTGACATGAATCTGTCCGCTGGAGGTGATAGTCAGGTTATCCCCCGAATTGAGGGAATAGGTTAGCGCCGTTGCACTGGAGATAGACTGATCGGCGGCCAAGACCTGTGGCGCAAACGTAGGAGTCGCGGCCATGGCCACGGCGGTGCCTATAACAATATTCTTCCAATGGGCTGAATAGCGTTTTTTCATCTGAATTCTCTCTTCTCTCTTGTTTGCAAGCAATTTCTGCGCAACGGAGCATTACACCTGATTATGACGATTATGAATAATAATTCATTTTTACCCTGCAATGGCCCAAAGTCAAGAGAAGAATATCTGGCGAGATGAAAAACATATCTGTCTGATTTTAAAGTATTTTTTTGCCTTGACGAACACCGTGGCTTCAAGTAGCTTTTTCACTGTGCAGTTATGCTGCTATCCGAGCAAAGACAGGCTGTTCAACCATGGGCTGTAGCCGCAACAATCCAAGCATCTCCGACAAAAAACTCCTCCGACACGGTCATGGCAAAAAAAAACCTCAGACCACAAACGAACCGGACCGCTCCGGCCTCCTCCGGCAAGAAGCTCTCCATCGAGCAGGCCCTGCAGTTGGCCATGCAGCACCATGCCGATGGCCAGCCGGCGCCAGCCGAAAGGCTCCTGCGTCAGATTCTGCAGGCCCAGCCAGGCCACCCGTTTGCCCTGCATCTGCTGGGGGTGATCGCCCATCAGGCAGGCAAGACGGAAGAGGCGGTGCGGCTGATCGAACAGGCCATCGGAACACTGCCCACGGTGGGGCAGTTTCATTCAAATCTCGGGGAGATGTGCCGAATTCTCAAGCGGCTGAATGAGGCGGTGGCGCACGGCGAGAAGGCCGTGGCCCTTGACCCTGCCTCCGCCACCGCGCACAGCAACTTAGGTGTCGCCTATTACGATTGCAAGGAGCTGGACAAGGCCGAGGCCTGCCAGCAACGGGCTCTTGTCCTCAACCCGAACCTGGCCCCGGCGCTGAACAACCTGGGCAGCATAAAGCGCGACCGCAAGGACAAAGAGGGCGCAATCGCCTATTACCGCAAGGCCCTGGCCGCAGCCCCGCAGCATCTCGAATCCATCAACAATCTGGGAGCGGTGCTCACCGAAATCGAACAGCCTGAAGAGGCGGTCAGAGTTCTGCTCCAGGCGATCCGGCTCAGCCCCAACTACGCCGAGGCGCACTGCAACATCGGCACCGCCTTTCTGGTGCTGGAGCAATTCGACAAGGCGGCTGTCGGCTTCAACCGTGCCCTGGCGCTGAAACCGGACTATGCGGAGGCCTATCTTGGCTTGGCCAAGATTCATCAGGAACATAAGCGATTGAGCGAAGCCGAGGCCATGACCAACAAAGCCCTGGCCCTGGACCAGGAAAAGGCGGAGGCCCACAGCCTGCTTGGGGGAATCTTTGCCGAGGAGGGCTACCCGGACAAGGCCGAGCAGGCCTTCGCCCGAGCGATGGAACTCAACCCCGATCTACTGAGCGGTCACCTGGGAAGAGGGCACCTGCTGATGGAGCAGGGCCAGATGCAGGCGGCCGAGGAAAGCTTTCGGCACGCCTTGAGCCTGGATGGGACAAATCTGGGGGCACGGCTGGCGCTGACCCAGGTCAAGAAGGTTAAGGAAGGCGACGAGAACATGGCCGCCCTTGTCCAAGAAGCGGAAAAACTGGACGCGATGCTGGAAACCAAGGCGATGACTCTCCATTTTGCCCTGGGAAAATGCTACGACGACACCAAGCAGTACGATCTGGCCATGCCCCATTTCCTGGAAGGCTGTCGCCTGAAGCGCAAGCGGACCCAATACAACCCGGAGGACAACGACAAGATTCGCCGGAATATCTGCGAATTCTTCAGCCGCGAGGCCATCGGGAACCTTCGCGGCGAGGGGTGCCAATCCGATCTGCCGATTTTTGTGCTAGGGATGCCACGATCCGGCACGACGCTTATCGAACAAATCCTCGCCAGCCACCCCTTGGTGTATGGGGCCGGAGAACTGCCCGATCTGCTGACCCTGGCCGCCAAGCCCAAAGAGGGTGGCCCCGACGGCTACCCCCTGTCCTTGGCCGGCATCACCAAGCAGGAGCTGAAGGAGCTAGGCCAACGATATGTCGACGGTTTACAAGCCCGCCAGCCGGAGGCAAAACACATCACTGATAAGATGCCGGCCAACTTCAACTGCATTGGCCTGATCCACCTGATGCTGCCCAACGCCAAAATCATCCACGTCAAGCGCAACCCGGTGGACACTTGCCTTTCCGGCTTCACCCGCTTATTCAACAAAAGCCAGTACCACAGCTACGACCTGGCGGAAATCGGCCGCTACTACCGGAACTACGCAATCCTGATGGAACACTGGCGCAAGGTGCTGCCTGCGGGAACCTTTTACGAGGTGCAGTATGAGAACATGGTGGCCGACCACGAAAACGAAGCCCGCGCCCTGCTTGAGTACTGTAAACTTCCCTGGGATGACGCCTGCCTGGATTTCCACAAGACCAAACGGAACATCCGCACCGCCAGCGTCACCCAGGTACGGCAGCCGATCTACACCTCTTCGGTGGAGCGCTGGCGCAAGTATGAGGCGCACCTCGGGCCATTGCTTGAAGCGCTAGGCGAGCTGGTTCCGCGTTGATGGCAAGAGGGTGCTCTCTCCTCCTGCTTGTTCTGCTATCCGCTCTTGCCGGGTGCCTCAACCTTTCCCCCGAGTTGCGCCGCGACAATGCCGACCAACTGGCATCAGCTTCTGGCTGGCAAAAGGTCCGGCTGTCAGCGGGCCGCTTTGTCCTGGCCGGTTATCTGCCCAAAAACATCCCTGGCCACAGCACCACCCTGACCGTCTATATCGAAGGGGATGGTCTTGCCTGGATCACCCCTTCACTTGCCTCAACCGACCCAACCCCTCAGCACCCAATTGGGCTGATGCTAGCCTTACACCATCCCAAGGGTGCGGCAGCCTATCTGGCCCGGCCCTGCCAGTATGCCGAGGGGGAGGATAGGCGGGGATGTTCCGTCGAGTATTGGACAGACAAGCGTTTTGCCCCGGAGGTGGTGGAAGCCTCCGACCGGGCAATCGATCAATTCAAGGAGAAATTTCAAGCGCAACGGCTCGTGCTGGTTGGGTATTCTGGTGGCGGGGCAGTGGCGGCCCTGATTGCGGCCCGCCGCCATGACGTGGCGCTTCTCGTCACGGTGGCAGGGAACCTTGACCACCAGAAATGGACGGCTCAGCACCACGCCACCCCCTTAACCGGATCGCTGAACCCACCGGATGCATGGGAGCAATTGCAGGATGTGCCGCAACTCCATTTTGTCGGCGGCAGGGATCAGGTGGTGGGCAGGGGGGTGGCGGAATCCTTCGCCAATCGTTTTCCTGCAAACAAACGCCCGGAGACACAGGTGATCCAGGATTTTGACCACACCTGTTGCTGGGCAGACCAATGGCAAGTACTTTTCGCACCCTACACGCACTGAACCGCACAGAGCACTGTGGAAAGGCGAAACACTATCGCTACCGGGGCAGAATGCCGCTCAATCGCTGGATTGAAAGAACCTTGCGGACGGAATCTTCCAGAGTTGTATTTGACGTATCGAGGAGCAGGTCCGGAGCAATCGGCTCTTCATACGGGGAGGAAATCCCCGTGAATTCTTCAATCAGTCCTTGCCGCGCTTTTTTGTAGAGGCCTTTCACATCACGCTGTTCGCAGACCTCAATGGGACAGCGGCAATATACTTCAAAAAAATGGTCCTCTCCTACCAAGTGCCGTATCCGTTCGCGGTCAGCACGAAAGGGGGAAATAAACGCGGTCAGCACCAGCACCCCCGCCTCCATGAACAATTTGGCCATTTCCCCTATGCGGCGAAGGCTTTCTGCCCGGTCTTCCCTGGAAAAGCCAAGATCCGAGCACAACCCGTGTCGGACATTATCGCCATCAAGGACAAAGGTGGAGCATCCCGACTGATGCAGCGTTTCCTCCACCGAATGCGCCAAGGTGGACTTTCCGGAACCGGAAAGTCCGGTGAACCAGATCACTCCGCTCCCGTGGGCATTTTGCTTTTCCCTGCGTTCGCGGGTCACGGTTGCAGCATGCCATACCAAGTTAGAACATGTGGACATAGAGGCTAGATTTCACGGTATGCTGAGAGAGGTTGGAAGCCCTGCATCAAGTGTATCATTTCATTAATGTTGCTGCATGTTCGGTAGCGACCAAGGCATATCGACAACTGATCTGCATGCATGATACTAAACTGGTTCAAAGCGGCTTTCCAGTTATTTATCAAGGGCGTGTTGAGGGGCCGTATCATAACAGCATTACAAGCTAACGATTAACACATGGGATATTGGGAAATAAAAACAAGCCCGCCGCCCCTCCCGATATCCTGCCTGCTCTGCGAAGCAAAAATTCAAAAATCTGAAATTTTCCCAAAAGCCCCCAAGTATTCCCCGGCCTTTATTCCTCTGTGAAAAAGTGTACCCGTCTACTCGCGAATAGCAGCTTCCCTAAGAGAGGCGGGCGTCTTTGTTGTTATGTGGGGTTGATCAGACCAAGGCAAAAAAAACCGCCATGTTCTACCGATGACTGACCCTATAGCGACCCTATGGGGCAATAAAACAAAAAAAGCCTTTAACTCAAAAGAGCTAAAGGCTGGATTTTACTGGTGCGCCCGGCACGATTCGAACGTGCGACCTGCGGATTCGTAGTCCGACACTCTATCCAGCTGAGCTACGGGCGCATAAATGAGTTGAATTTTATAACGCACATTGTCTCATTCAGCAACAAGTTTATAAGAAACATCCCGCTGAATTTTTTCGTAGATGTTTAGGCGGCTTTGAGGGCATAGGGGGCAAGAAATGCGAAGCCGGTGCGGGTGAGCAATTCGCCGAACCGTTCCCCCTGTCTGTTTTCTGCCTTGAAGTGGATAAGGCAAGTTTCGATGATGGCAAGGGTGGTTGCCGCGGAAAAGATCCCGGAAAGTTCCTGGCCAAGCTGCGGGTGGCGGCCAAGTTTGCCGCCCAGCAGGATGCGGTAGCCGGTGATCCCTTGGCCGATGGTGCCGGTTGGACATGCTCTGGCGCATTGGCCGCAGGACAGGCAGCGTTGCCAGCCGAACTGTGGTCCGCTTCCTGGCTCAAGAGTGATTGCTTCCTCCCTGCAGACGGCATGGCATGCTCCGCAGCCTGAGCAGGGAAACTCGGTCAGCGTGGGGAGGGAAACGTTGATCAGGCCGATATCGACAATTTGTGGGCGGGAGCAGGCATTAGGGCAGTCGGCCATGGTTACCCTGAATTCGTGGTGCATCTTGAGCGGGCCGCTCACCCGGCTTTTCATGAAGCCTTTTAAGTTATGAGCGCGTAGCAGGGCCTCGAGCCGTTCCGTAAGATTGTCTCCGGTATCAATGCGATTTGGGCAACCACTTTGCGCGAAACAAGCCTCTAGAGTAAAGCCTTTCACCTCATCTTCCTGGTTGTGCAGATAACGTTGTTGGCAGAGAGTAACATGGCCCATTGTTACCTGTGTGGCGCCGGCCTGTTGTGCCGCGGTCTCTACCCTCTTTTTCACACGTTTGCGGACGAAAAAAGGGACTTTTGTCATCGCCTGTTCTGCATCCTTATCCCACTGCATAGTTCACCTCAAAGTATGATTAAATATCAAGGATACCGTGGAACACGCTGGAATGCCTTGATTTAAGTCAAAGGTGGCGGGTGGCGGACGGGTCAGTTTGGAGCTTGTTGTAGAAAATCGAGAAAGGTGCTGCAGATGGGTGAAGAGTGCCGATTTTTGCGGGTTATCAGGTAAAACGGGCGTGAGAGACGGATGCTGGCCAAGGGAACTGCGATCAGGGAACCGCGATCGATATCCTCGGCTACTGCCAGGCGAGAGAGGATGGCGATCCCAACTTCGGATTTGATGCCCTGGCGTACCGCCTCTGTGCTGCCCATCTCGGCAACGATCTGCAACTGGGAGAGATCCAGGTGTTTATCGAGCAACTGGGTTACGACCCGGCGGGTGCCGGAGTCCCGTTCCCTGATGATCATCGGTTCGTTGAGAAGCTGGGCGGGTTCCACTGCTTTTTGTCTGGCAAAGGGATGGGAGGGATATACGGTCAGGACAAGCTCATCCTCCAGGATTTCTTTCCATTCCAGGGCAGGATCGCTCCAGCGGGCACCGACCACACCGAATTCGGTGTCGCCGGACAGAACTGCGTCCGCTATCGTGCGGGAGTTGCCGATGGAGAGGGTGATCTTGATGGCGGGATGGAGTTTTTTGAAAGCGCCGATTCGTTGCGGCAGGATATAGGCGCCTGGGATGGTGCTGGCGCCGAGGGCGAGATTGCCCGCCAGGGCCCCGCGGTAACTGGCCAAGGTCTGGATGGTTTCCTGGCGAAGGCGGAGCATCTTTCGGGCGTATTTGTAAAGAATCTGTCCTGCTTGGGTGGGTAGGGCTTCCCGGCCCAGGCGGTCCACCAACCTTTCCCCGAGCATTTCTTCCAGGCTGCGGATGTGTTCGCTCACCGTGGGTTGGGAAAGAAAAATGGCCTCGGCGGCCTTGGTAAAGCTCTTTAGTTCAACAACTTTGCAAAAGACTTCGAGGCGATGAATATCCATGGCGGCCGACCTTTGATATTAATGTATTAAATGGTAAGGATCGGTATAACCGATTTGGCCGCGGGCGGCAATCGCCAAGGTGTGAATATGAATGGAGCAGCTTTTTCAGGTTACGTTCAGGAGGGAACGGGAAGATGCGGAGGCTAAATCACGGCACCGTAGTCAGGTTATGGTCGATGATGTAGTCGGCAAATGGCGAGGAGCAGCAGGGCGGGTAACGGTGGATGGAAGCTCACACGTCGTTCTTTTTGGGAAAGCCCGGGTTGGTTTTACAGGTGTCTGATTGTGTGGATTGGTCATTGCAGCCCTTGCAGCTGCAATCGCAACCTGATTGCTTTCCGGAGAGTTGGCGAAAGATTCTGCGGCCGATAAAAAATCCGCAGGCCACGATGATAAAAATGATGATGATGTTTTGCCACATGGTTGTCCTCCTTAAGCTCGGATTGTTTTATCCGGTAAAACTCAGCAGTCGCCCGCCCTGATAGACCAAGGTGGCCAGGGAAAAGGCGAAGGCGGTGTTGAAGCAGATGGAAAAAAGTCCCCATTTCCAGGAGCCGGACTCCTTGGAGATGCACACCACCGTAACAAAGCAGGGCGCGTAAAACATAACAAAAACGATAAGGGCCAAGGCCACCACCGGGTTCCAGTGCGGGTCCTTAGCCAGGGTTTCGGATAGAGAGGTATTGTTTTCCGGGCCGGTTTCGCTCAGAGAGTAAGCCGTGCCCAAGGTGGTGACGATGACCTCCTTGGCGGCAAAGCCACCGACCAGGGCAATATTGGTCCGCCAGTCGAAGCCTGGCAGCCAACTGACTGTTTCCATGGCTGTGCCGACTCTTCCGGCCAGGGAGTGGCGTAGGGCGCTTCCAGCCTGGGCGGTGTCGATGGCGGCTAATTTTTCTTTGAGTTGTAAGGCGTCCGTTGTCTGAGCCAAAGAGGCGGTTACCTCTTGGCGTTGGAGAGCGAATTTCTCTTTTTCCGATTGTGGCAACCCTGGAAAAGTCATCATGGCCCAGATCAGAATGGAGATGGCGAGAATGGTGGTGCCCGCCTTCTTGATATACTGCCAGGTTCTTTCCCAGGTATGGATAAAAAGGCCACGGAAGGTGGGAAAGCGATAGGGTGGCAGCTCCATGACAAAGGGGGTGGATTCGCCCCGCAAGACGGTGAGCCGCAGAATTTTGGCGGCGGTGAGCGCCACACCCCAGGCCAGCAGGGTAAGGAGGAACATGAGCAGGGCCTGGTTGTGGGAAAAGAAGGTGGCGGTGAGCAGGGCGAGCACCGGCAGCTTGGCCCCGCAGTTCATGAAGGAGACGGTGAGCAGGGTGGCCAGCCGTTCGCGGGGGGAGCGGAGGGTGCGGGCGGCCATGACTCCAGGCACGGCGCACCCCCCGGCAATGCCGCCGGACACGATGTAGGCCATTACCGAACTCCCGTGCAGTCCGAAGATTCGGAAGACCCGGTCCATCATGAAGGCGACCCTGGCCAGGTAGCCGGAGTCCTCGAGGATGGCGATGCCGAAAAACATAAACATGATCAACGGTACAAAGCCAAGTACTCCGCCCATCCCGTCGATAACCCCGGAGATGAGCATGGATTTCAGGTGGCCGTCTGGCAGCAAGGTGTTCAGGTTCCCGCTCAACCAACCGAAGAATGCCGAAATCCAGGAAACAGGCAGTTGGCTGTAGGTGAAGGTTAATTTGTAGAGCCCCAGCAGAACGGCCAGCATGATGAGCGGCCCCATAAATCGATTGGTCAGGATCTTGTCGATCCGGTCCGAGGCATGGAGCCGGTCGATGTCAAATTTATGGGTGATCACCTCCTGGCGGAGCACGGATTTGATATAGCCGTATCGGTGGTCGGCAATGATGGCTTCGGGATAGGTTTCCATGGTTTTGTGCAGATGCTCGCTGACCCTGGTCACGATCTCCTTGAGTTCTCTGTCTGCGACCGGGTTGTTTCGGTAGCCTTTTTCCTGGATCTGGCTGTCTCCTTCTAGGTATTTGAGCGCCAGCCAGCGCGGGGCATAGCTGTCGGTCATGAAACCGGCAGCGCTGATGCATTGCGCCATGGTCTGCAAGGCGAGGTCAACGTCTTCTCCGTAGGAGATGTATAGGGGGTTCCAGGGGGTATTTTTGCCGGCCAGCTCAAGGGCTGCAGCCATTAGCTCGGCCGTGCCTTTGCCGGAGCGAGCAATGATGGGGATAACCGGCACCTTGAGCAGCGTGGAAAGCCTTTGCGCATCAAGGCTGATGCCGCGATCTTGGGCCACATCAATCATGTTGAGGGCGATGATCATGGGCACGCCAAGCTCAAGAAACTGGGTGGAAAGATAGAGATTGCGTTCCAGGTTGGAGGCGTCGGTGATGTTGATGACCACAGCGGGTTTTTCCTGCACCAGATAGTCGCGGGCCACAACCTCTTCCACCGAATAGGCGGTGAGGGAATAGGTGCCGGGCAGATCGATGATCGTGGCTTCTTCGCCAGAGGGAAAGGTGTAACCCCCTTCTTTTTTTTCCACCGTGACGCCGGGGTAGTTGCCCACATGCTGGCGGGCGCCGGTTAGGGTGTTGAACAGGGTTGTTTTGCCTGCATTTGGATTACCGGCCAGGGCAATGGTGATGGATGATGCCATGTTCTCATTTCCTTGGGTGAAAATCAGGCGATTTCCACCTCGATATAGTCTGCTTCGCTGTTGCGCAGGGTCAGGGTGCCGCCCATAATTCTGATCGCCACCGGATCATAGAGAGGGGCTCGGCCCATGATGGTGATGCGGGTGCCGGGGACAATGCCCATGTCGCGGATGCGTCGGCCAAGCTCGCCGCCGACCTTGACCGCAGTTATGGTGCCTGACTGGTCTTTCTGCATTTCGCGGAGGGGGACTGTTGGCATTCGTGTTCTCCATGGAGCTGTCTGGCGATTGTTGCTGACGAGGGGCAATAATAAAAAGCCGTGGTTAAGAAGTCAATATCTTTTTTAGGCTATAGAATAAAATTATACAACCCAAACTTTTTGTGGCCGGTTTCTCTCTCTGCGAAAAGGGTGTGGCCCACGGGCGGGCTTTTCGGCCTTGGGCAAGGGAAATTCAGGGGGATGACGCGAGGAGGATGCCGAATGTAATGACGGCGCCCCACTTCCAATTGGCCAAAGCAGGACGCCGTCATAAAAAAAGCCTGGCCGCCGAGCTGCCAGGGAAAGCGGTGGGTTTTCTACTCTCGGGTGTTCCGCATCATGCCCAGGGAGTTGGGGTGGTGCATGTCCATATCCATATCAATGGTGTGGCAGACCTTGCAGTTGCGGTTGGCGCCCAACGGGTATGGATTGCCCTGATATTGCCGGGGGCCGAAGTTGTCCCGCTCCTTTTCGTAGGGGTTGGTCGCCGGATAGATGGCGTGCGCGCTGCCATGGCAGGCAGCGCAATGAATGCTACCCGAATCGTCGTGCCGGTTGCGGTAGAGGCCATTCCCATCCTTGGTCCAGACATTAAAGGCGCTGTCTGTTTCCGGCGGGGCATAATTGACATGGCAGGTCAGGCAATCCGGTTCGTTCAGCCAAGGTGTGCGCGGCTTGATCTCGGCAATGCTTGGTATCATTCTGGGTGTTAAGTGTTTTATCAGTTTGTCCGCCCCGGTCTTGCCTGCCTTTTTTTCGGCCAGGAGCAGGGAAAGGGCATGGTCTTCCAAGGTGCCGTGGCAGTTGATGCAGGTTAACCCGACATCATTGTGAATACCTCGTAGGCAGAGGGTGTTGCCCTGGGGATTGTTGGGATGGCAGAGGGCGCAGGCCTCAGCGCCTCGGCCGGTCAGGAAATTGGCATGCCAGCCATGGATGGCGGCAGAGAGGTTGAGCAGCTTCGGATTGCCTGGCGCATTGAGAATCGGGTCAGGGTGGCAGCTCTGGCAGAGCAATGGTTTTCCGGCCTTGGCCGAGGCCAGAAGGCTGGTTTTGTTGAAACGGTCATGGGTGGTGAGGAAATCCTTGGTAGGCACCGGAGAGATGCCGGCCACCCCCTTGCTCCAACCGCCGCCATGGCAATTGTTGCAGCCCATTTCCGTGGAAACCGGGGCAACCATGCGGGTGGAGGCAAGCAGGGCGTTGGTGGTCTTGTCCCTCGCCTCAATGGTGAAGGAAGGATAGGGCATATAGCCGCCCGCAGCCGGGTAAGGCACCACCGGCACTTTGTCGGCAACAAAACCCTTGCTTTGCGGGTTGGGAATCATGGTGCCGGTAAGGGTGTTGCCGCTCAAGCCGACATTGTCTGGCTTGCTGGTGCCGTAAAGAGAAGGCAGGTATTTCCAAAAATCCACCTTGGTGGCTGGCTTTTCAAAACCCGGCTCCACTTGATAGGTGAGAATCACTCCTTCGGTGATAACCTCCGGGGTGGGACCACGCTTGATCAACTGGGCATGGAGGTTGTTTCCTGGCGGCAGGAAGCTGAAGAGGCTGTCCGCATCGGTCATGACGTGCATGCCCTGGTTGTTCCAGGCAAGCAGAACATACTCAGAGGTCTCTGGGGCAAAAGGCAAAGGGGCCAAGGGGGCTGCGTCAAGTTTGGCTTTGGCCGGGGGTTGTTGTTTACCCTGCAATCCTTCCACCAGAAAGGTGGCCAAGGCGTTGCGTTCGGCAAGGGTGCCGGGGAAGGGGGGCATGCAGCCGATGAGTTTTCCCTGGCCGCTGATCTCACTTTCCATGGCATATACCGAGCTATATTTGGCGCTCAATTTTCGAATGTCGCGAATGGGTCCGCCGATGGAATGGCAGGCTCCGCAGAAGATGTTGTAGATCTGTCTGCCGACCACCAATCGATTTGTCTCGGCGATATCCTTGCTGACCCACTTGGCCGAGGCGAGGACGCCTTTTTCGGATACTGCAGCCAAATCCTTTACCAGGATGGAGTTGGTGTAGATGTGCCCGGAGATCGTATACGGTCTCCGGCTGCCCTCCCGGATGTATTCAAAGGAGCCCATGTAGGCAATGCCAAGCAGGAGCAAAACCACTGCCAGGCCACGTTTGGCGGTTTGCGGCAGGCGGATGACCATGAGCAATCCGCCGAGAAAAAGGATGGGCGATCCCCAGACAAAGAAGGTGAGGAAGGGAGCCAGGGTGGAATCGAGGTTGAGTACCCAACCCTTGGGCCCTTCCGGTAAGCTCTGCACATACCAGTAGGCTGAGGCGAGAAAGAGCAGGAAGGGGGCAAGCAGCCAGGTGGCGCAGTAGCGCACCATGCGTAAGCGCAATTCCTGCTCTTTGATGCCGGTGGAGGTCAGGAAGCCATATAGGCCGGCCAGCATCAGGCAGAGGAAGGTCCGGAAGAAAAGGGCTGGCCAGAAGGTGGGATTGAAGATGCCGTCCCAGAAGTTACCGGTGGCTAACCATTTTCCCGGGGTGAGCATGAAACCGATGATCCCGTTGATGGCAAAAAGGGAGAGCCAGGCAAAGATGAAATAGAGCCAGCCGATGATGAGGTGGCTGCGTCGCTCCATGCGACCAAAGGTCTGGGAGTAGATGAGGATGGCGACGATTTCTGCGAGAAAGAAGACCCATTCGATGGCCCAGCCGAAAACAAAATTATGGATGAGGATGGACGTGGCGGCCGGGGCGATGAGGGCAATGGTGAACCAGATACCGACCCCGGTGATGGCGCCAAGCACCAGGGTGAGAAGCAGAAAGAATTTGGTGTGTTTCCGGGTGTAATCGAGAATGGGCTGGGAGCCTTCCCGGTACCCTTTCATCTCGGTGAGCACGAGGAAGAGACCGCCGCCTACAGCAAAATGGGAGATGTATACATGCAGGATGGCGATAAGGGCGATGAGTAGGCCGCCACCGGAAAAATCCAACTGCCAGACTGGATAATTCATTAGCGCACCTCCTCAGGTACCCGGGCCGCGAGTTTGAGCATGTAAATGATTATTGCAATGCCGATTACCAGAACTGCTAGGAAGAGAAACATCGGCGACCACTGCGGCACGACCTGTAGATCGGAGGGATGAAAGTAGGGGGCCAGATAGGCCTGTCGGGCCAGATCCCGCACCAGAACCATGAAGAGGATGGTTGCGGCCATGGCGGTGGTGGCCGGCCAGACCCGCTCCTTGTTGCCATAGTAAAGACAGCAAACAGCTGCGATCAGAGAGGCCAAGAACAGGGTGGTGTGCAAAGGGGCCCCGCCGACAAAGAGGTGGTGGACATTTTTTGGCAGAGAAAAAAGGAAGGGGATGCCGGTGCCGATTTCAACCACCGTGGCGTAGGTAAACCATTTCATCCCAACGCTGATCCGTTTCGCAGCCCCTGGTGCGTCTTTTTTCCGTTGAAAAAAGGCAAGAATTGCCAGGGAAAGACCGCCTGTCGCCACCGAGGCCACCACAAAATGGAGGTAGCGGGGGAGAAGGGTCGGGTCGGCCAGGTTCAGGAAGGTGCCGTCTGGTCTGTGAAAATAAACCTCCCAGGTTTGAGGGGTCTGCATCAGGGTAATGTTGTTGACAAAGAGAAAGGCGATGACCAGCAGCAGGAGAATACTCGTGGTCAGGGTTTGTTTTCTGGAGGCGGCGGGCAGGTTGGTCGCCATCTTGTAAAGGTAAGCGCTGTAATAGCCGAGAATCAGCAACCCGATGATGGAAAGCCAATACACCCCCATGAGGATGGAGCTGGTGTAGATGAAATGGCCATAGAGAACCTGGAGAAAAAGCAGAGGCGCCACCCCGAAGTTTACGGCAAAGGCGATGGTGTAAGGCAGTTTGTTGGCGATATCTTGACAGGGGGGCGGGTCGGTGGGCTGGGCCCGCATTTCCCTGACCCAGGCGATCAGGGCGGTCCCCAGCATGGTGTTCATAAAAAGAAGATGGGCGAAAAAGGTCAGGATCAGGAGAAGCTCGAAAACCCCCCAAGGCGCAGGGATAGTGTCGGGAATGGGAATAAGGCTGGCTGGGTCCATGGTGGGTCTCCTAAAGGATAAAAGTTTCTTGAGTATAGCATAGAAAAAAAAATGCTCGGGAAAAAATCCGACAGAACAGGAGCATGCCGGGAATAAAAAAATGGCCGGAGTTGCAAAGAAGATAAAATGAGATAATAGGAGTAATATAGAGCTATGAAGAGAAATGTTGAATGTTTAGTGGTTAATGAAATGATTTTTTCTTCTTGTTCTCACTGGGTAACCGTATGGAATTTTGCGCTTTTTGCGCTTGGTTGCAAAAGGGGCGAGATATCCAGTTTTTAGAGGGTTTTCAGGGAATTTTCGCCCGTTTGCATGGGGTTGTGGGCTGTTGAAAACTCGGCGGGCAGTGGGGGGAAAATTCCTTGAGACCGGTTTTGACAGGGTTGGGCTTTTCCTTTAAAAAAACGGGCAGAAATTATCTCAGCGGTCTCAATTCGCTTTAATTGGTTGTTTTTTCGTAACTGGACCAGGGGAAAAAGATGCTTTGGCAGCGAGTTAAGAGTGTTTTGTCACAAAAATTCTCAGACAGTGATTTTAAGCTGTGGATCGAACCCTTGCAATGCGTTCATGATGATGCGCAGAGCGTCGAGTTGGCTGGGCCTGACCCGTATTTCTGCTCCTGGGTCAAGGATAACTATCTGACCGATATTCAGGATGCCTTGCAGGATGTCGGTTTTACAGGGGAGGCGGTTCGTCTTTCGGTGGGCGAGACCAGGAAGGCACAGCCGCTTTTGCCGGAACCGGAAAAGAAGCAGAGTCAGCTCCGGCTGCCCAGCATGCCGGTGGCGCGATCCACGGTGCGGACCCTGCATCCGCGCTATACCTTTCCTGAGTTCATGGTTGGTGAGTCCAACGCCTTGGCCTATTCGGCCTGTGAGGCTATGGCCAACGGCGATTCGACCCTCAGCCCCTGTCTGTTTATTGAGGCGGGGACGGGCTTGGGCAAGAGTCATCTGACCCATGCGGTGGCCCATCATATCACCAGCCACTCCCCTGGAACCCGGTTGCATTATGTGACATCCCAGCAGCTTACCTCAGAAATGGTGCGCAACATCAAGAACAACACCATGGAGCAGTTCAAGGAAAAATATCATAATCAGTGTGATGTGTTGCTGATGGAGGATGTGCAGTCCCTTGCTGGCCGGACCAAGACCCAGTCCGAGCTGGCCGAGGCCCTTGATGTTCTGATGGATTGCGGAAAAAGGGTGATCTTCACCGGGGCAGTTTCTCCGCGCAATATCCCGGATATTGATGACGGTGTGCGCTCCCGCCTCTCCTCCGGGCTGGTTACCACGATCAATCCTCCGGACCGGCGGACCCGTTGCCTGATTATCGAGCGTAAGGCCCGCAACAACAAGCTGGATCTTTCCGGGGAGATCATCGAGTTTCTGGCCGATCGAATTCAGGGCGATATCCGGCGGGTGGAAAGCGCCATTATCGGCCTGAAGGCCAAGGCCTCTCTGCACAAGAGTGTGCCGGACCTGGACATGGTCAAGGAGATTGTTGCCGGGATCATCGGGCAGCGGCAGGAGTTGTCCGCTGTCCTGATCCGTAATTTTGTGGCCGGACAGTTCAATGTTTCCATCGAAGACCTGCAGTCAAAGGCTAGAACCAAAACGATTGCCTTTCCTCGGCAGGTCTCCATGTACCTGGCCAGGAAGCTTACCGAGGAAGCGTTGTCCGAAATCGGCAAGGCGTTTAACCGGGATCATTCAACGGTGGTGCATTCCATCCGGGTCATCACCGAAGCCATTGTCCGCAGCGGATCCATCCGGGGTCAGGTGGAGCATCTGGTGGAACGTTTGGAAAATCAGAGTTGAGGGGAAAGGCGTTCAGATTCTGCGGGGGCGGTATCTGAGATACTACGCACAAGGGGGGGGGAAAATGCGAACGGTCTGCTGTGTGTGTCGCAAGGTTAAGTACAAAGGGGATTGGCTCGAGCAGATGCTTGAGTCCGAAGTGCGGGTTTCCCATGGGTTTTGCCCGGAATGCTTCGACAAGACCATGGCGCAGACCAATGCTTGGCCAAGCGAAAGAGCGGCCCGGCAGGCGCTGAAGCCGTCGTAAGCGGTTTCTAAAAATAGACCGGCCTGACCTCGGGCGTTTGTCGTTTTCCGCCCACCCGGTGCAGTATCGTGTCGGCCACCATCTTGGCCGCCTTCATCATGTCGTTCATGCCGATGCCTTCCCAGCCAAAGCCGCAGATATGTAAGCCATTCAGCCTCTGTTCCAGGGAATCCTTCCAGTTGAGCAGTGCGGGGTAGCCCATTTCCAGTTGGGGGATACCGCTGTTGCCCCGGAGTACCCGTGTAAAACAGGGGGGCTCGGGTAGGGGGATCAGTTTGCTGAGATCATCATAGATGCGGCTGATCAGCTCCTCGTCGGACAGCTCCAGCCGTTCCGGATGGCGGCGGCCTCCGACCAGTCCCTCCATCAGCACTGAGCCTTGGGGGGCGCGGCCGGGAAACATGTGGGTGGAGAAAAGCGCACCCATGGCAAAGCGGTTTTCCCGTTCCGGGGCCAGATAGCCGAAACCAAAGGGTATCTGCGCCTTGTCCGTGAAGCCTAGGGCTACGGTGGCGATGCGCGCCGTGGGGATGGCGGCCAGGGGCGGGGTATGGCCGGCCAGCAGTTCCAGGGTGCGGTTGATAGGCAGGGCGAGAATGACGGTGGTTGCCCGATAGGTTTTGCTCTCGGTTTGTATCTCCCAGGTCTCGTTTTCGCGGGTGATGGCTCGCACCGGGTTGTGGTAGAGAATATTCGCTCCATTTGTCAGGGTGGTGATGAGCTGTTCCATGCCTAAGGGGAAGCTGGTCATGGCAGGCAGCATTCCCGCACCTGCCCCTTTCTTTTTTTTGAGTAGCCCTTTGAGTACCGAGCCTGCCTCTTTTTCCAGTCCCCTTACCCCTGGCATCACGGCATCGATACTGAGGCGTTCATAATCCCCGGCAAAGGTGCCGGTGATCGCGGCATCCACCAAGGGTAAAATCTCAGGGCCGAAGCGGTATGCGGCCCACTGTCCAACGTTTTGCTCTTCGATTCGGGGCTTTTGGAAAAGATCGCCCAGCAGCCGTAATTTCCCCAGGGGGGATAAGAGCGGGGTGGTAAGCAGAGCGGTTGGTTTCTGCGGCAGTTGCACCAGTCTCCCCTCATGGCAGACATAGCGGACAAAGCTGCCCAGGGGGGCTTTCTGGGCGATGCGGTCCAGGCCGGTTTGGCTGAGCAGGGCGCGGCTGGCCTCGTTGTTGTCCAGAAAGCCGTGCGGTCCCCATTCGGCCAGGTAGCCTTGTTCCTGAAAGGAGCGCACTGCGCCGCCAGGGCGGGTATCCTGCTCAAGAATGAGGATGTCCAGGTCCGGTACGCTTGTGTGCAGGAAATGAGCGGCGCTCAAGCCGGAAAGGCCCGCGCCGACAATGATTATTTCGTGTGTTTCAGGCATGGATTGCACATCCGGGGTTGAGGGAATCGGCGGGGGTTGTGTTGGTGGGTCTCAACCTTACCTTGTACTGTGGCTGGTTTCCCTCTTCAGGGTTGCCATTATATATGGTATAAGAGATTTTACTCGATATTATCCGGGGTCGGAATGAAAAAAGCGCAAACGCAAGGCCGGGTCGGCGAAAGAGAGCCCCGGTTTTCTCATCAATGGTGCCGTGAAAAAGAATGCAGCCTGTAGACTCCAAACCGAAGAAGGTCCTCATCCTTTATTATTCGCTCAGCGCCCAGACCAGCGGGCTTGTGCATCGGCTTGGCGCAGGTCTTGAGGCGCTAGGGGTGCATTCGGTCTGTGAGCGGATTCAGCCCCTCGCTCCCCGTCATTTTCCCATCGGTACTGTACCCGCTACCCTGTTCATGATGCTCATTACCTTTTTGCGGACCAGGATCGCCATCCAGCCTCTGCCTCCCAGTTGTTGGGAACGGTATGATCTGATTGTTCTGGCCGGCCCGACCTGGTCCTATAATCCCAGTGGCCCGGTGCTCTCCCTGCTTGACCGGGATGGGGCAAGGCTTTTTGCTGGGCAGCAGGTTCTGCCGCTGATTTCCTGCCGGGGTTATTGGCGGATGCACTGGTTGAGTTTGCGCTGGCAGCTTGTGCGGTGCGGAGCCAAGGTGGTTAACCGGATGATTTTTGTCCATCCCAGCAAGGAGCCCTGGCGGACCATCGGGGTATTTTTGAAACTTGCCGGTCGGGTGCCGGAGCGGTCCAGATGGCTTGGCCGACATTATCCGCGCTACGGCCATAGCCGGGAGCAGCAGGATCAGGCCTTCGCCTTTGGCGCGGCCATCGGTCAGGCCCTGAAGCGCGGGAGTTCCTTGGCAGAGCTTTCTTTTGTCTCCGGACCTGGGCAGGGCGGAGCATAGCCAGCGACGACGTTTAGAATTCAATGCCCTTTTGGGCTTTGATCCCCTTCTGAAAGGGATGTTTTATGACCCGCATCTCGGTGACCAGATCTGCGTAGTCGATGAGTCTCGGGCTGGCGTCGCGGCCGGTGATCACCAGGTGCAGTCGTTTAGGCCGCTTGCGCAACAGCCCGATGACCTCCTCTTCCGAAACAATGCCAAAGCCGATCAGGTAGGTGAGTTCGTCGAGCACGATCAGGTCGTAAGCGTCGCTTAAGATCTTTTCCCTTGCGAGTTGCCAGCCAGCCAGCGCCGCTGCTTTTACGGTTTCCATATCCTGTTGCCAGGTAAAGCCGGTGCCAGCGAGATGCAATTCAATCTGGCCGGGAAAGTCTGTGGCCAAGGCAAGAGCCTCGCCGGTTTTGGCTTGGCCCTTGATGAACTGAATGATGCAGACCTTCAACCCCTGGCCCGCCGCCCGCAACGCCTGACCCAACGCCGCCGTGGTTTTCCCCTTGCCGTGTCCTGTATTGATGATAACTAAGCCCTGTGTCGCCATATTTCCTCAAGGAGCATCTGCGTTCTGTCCTGCTTCCGGGAAGCGGGTGGAGGTGGAATACTGGGTGGTGCGGAATTTTTCCATCTGGCCGCAGTAAAAATCTTTATGGGTCCTTGTCCTGGCCTGGGCTTCTTCTTCCAGGGCTAAAGCCGTTGTGCGATCGCCGTTTGCCCAGTAGGCCATGGCCAGAGTGTCCAGTACATGCGGCGTTCTTGTTTCCGCGGCCGCTTGTTGTGCAAGGAGCAGTCCCCTTTCCGGGTCGCGCAACGTTGGTTCTTGGGCCGTGAGCAGGAGCCAGGCCAGATTGTTCAAGGCTTCCGTGTTGGTGGGTGTCAGGAGCAGCGCTTGCTCATAGGAGTTGTAGGCGGCCTGTTCCTGGTTGAGACTGTATTGCAGATCGCCCAGCAGTTGGAGCCAAAGACCATTGTCCGGCTGTTCCCTGATTTTTTGTCGGATAAGCGCCTCGGCGAATCTGGCTTTAGGTGCTTCGCCCAGAAGGTCTGGGGGCATGCGCCAAGCAACAAGGGCGCCGGTGAGCATGATAAGAGTGTAGAGGAATAAGGCCAGGCGGACCTTGCGATGGTGGCGGGGGATTTTGTCCGGATTTTCTTCGCAGCGGCGCAGGAAATCGATGCGCTGGCCCAGGCCGAAATGGTGCCAGCTGGGCAGATCCCTGATGTTTCCGCTGAGCAGGGCGATCTTTTCAAAGACCCGGATCAGGGGGGAAGCGTACCCCATGGCGCTCAGGGCATGGAGGTCAGCCTGCCGTTCAAAGTTGCGCATGAAAAAACCAAAGATGATGCGGAAATAGGCAAGCATCAGGGCGAAAATAATGCAGGCGCTGGCCAGGGCAAGGATCGTGTCCGGAGATTTCCCGGTCAGCGTGATCAGCTGGTAAAAAAGGTCCGAGCTGAGCAGGAGCAGAAGAATAGGCGCGCCGCTCACCTGGGTCAGCAGGCCAAAGCCGAGAAGGAGAAAAAGGTAGAGTTGGAGATGGAAGCGTTTGACGTGTCCCAGTTCATGGGCCATGACCGCTTCCATTTCTTCCGGGGTCGTGGCTTCGAGCAGGGCGGGGGTAACAAGGAGGTAGCGGAAGCGGCGGCTGAGGCCCATGACCCCTGCGGTCAGCATCCGGCCCTCAAAGAGCGGCCAGAGCAGGATGTCGGTAAACTGCAACCGCTGCCCGCGGCAAAATGTTTCAATGCGTTGCCGTGTCGGCCCAGGCGGGAGCGGGGTGCAGCCCCAAAGGCGGACAATGGCCAAGGGGAGAAAAAAGATCAGGCCAAAAAGAGAGAGCAGTACCAGCAGGGGTTCACCCCAAGGAGAGGCAAGAAATTCTTGCAAGCGGGGAAAGGGGGCAAGCTGGAGAAGGTCGAAGAGGATGGAGATGATGAGCCAGGGTAGAAGAATGGCGAGATTGATCTTGAGGTTTGCCGCAATGAAAGAGCGGGCGGAGAGGGTCCTGGCGAAAATCCTCTGGTAGCTGGGGCGGGCCGCCAGCCAGATAAGGCACAGATAGCCGAAAAAGAGAAAGATTCCTGCCAGGTGGGCAAGAACCGGAAGCTTTTCGGCAAGCGGCAGTTGGTTCAGGTAGTAGCGGCCCTCCAGCAGGAAGATGTCCACGGCGAGAAAAACGATGGCCAGGATGGAGAGTTGCTGTTCCACGGAGAAATAGCGGGCTGCGGTGTTGTCGGGATTGCGTCGGAAAAGATAACGGGCCAGTTGATTGAACAGAGCGATCTGGGCGCAAAAGAGCAACAGGGCCGCAGGCCACGAAATTTGGGGCTGGTCGGGAATGGACCCGGTGGTAAGAATCAGGATAACTACCAGGAGATAGATAAGGTTATTGTACATGGGGGTCGGTTCTAGGCCTGGGGGGAATCAATGGCTCCGGGAGTGTCAGGCCGGGGGGCGTGGCGTCGGTGGCGCAGAAAAGATAAGGCAAAGCATCAGCGCCGGAAAGCTGAGCCATACATCTGGCCGGAGATGCTGGCGTTGTGCTCCTGATATTGTTGGAGCAGGTCGCGCAATTCATTGGGTTCGAGAAGCCGTTTTTCCAGGAAGAATTCGCCGAATTTTTTCTGCAGCCGTTTTTGATGGGCAACGAGCATCTGGAGCTGGGGCTGGGAAAGCAGGCCCAGATCCATGGCGGTCTGGCCAAAGGGCTGTAACGTTGGGCGGTTGCGAAGGATTTGCACCACATCTGCCTCGTTGAGCAGACCAAAACGCTGGCCGATTTCTCCCAGGCGCGGCCGTTCGGTACGTTGCCAGATGAGGGCCTGGATGATGGTCCGCCAGTTGATCAAGCCGGAATAGTAGAGGAAATGGCCAAGCAGCAAGCGGCGGTTCGGCAGGGGGCCCTGGTAGAGGCTTTCCGTATTCCAGAACACAGAAGACTGGCTGGAGGTGTTCTCAAAACCTGCCTTGGTCTGGGTTCCGGCCTTGGGCTGCGGGCGGGGTCCGGGTGCGGCCTGACTCGGCCTTGCCTGTTGGGGCCTGGGCGGCGTTGGGCGGGTTGATTGAGTTCGAGGTGGCGCTTGACGGGGAGGGGGGGGCAGGCAGTAGCCTTTTTCCTTGGCGTCAAGAAAGGTGGTCAGGTTTTCGTAGGCCTCTTGCACGGCATGGAACAGATCGTGGCGTTGCCGTTGCACTCGGTCATTTTCCAGCCCGGCCCGGTCTGGGTGGGTTTCCATGGCCCGTTTGCGATAGGCGCTCTTGATGCCGGAGAGCTGAAGATAGTCGAGAAATTCGCGGGAGATGGTGAGCTCCGGTCCAAAAATAATCTCACAGGAGCGAAAGAGCTCCTTTTCAGCGGCAATGGTTTCCATGGTGTGGGTCGTGCTCCCTGGAGATTAGAGTGAAAAAAGAAAACTGTACATTCAACGCTCTTGGGCTGACGAAAGGCCGAACCTTTCGTCAGCGACTCCGTAGGAAAAAAAATATAGAGAGATGTAAGTCTTATGCAATGATATGGCCCGGTTGTGATAAGATATAGCCTTAAGGGGCAATGCGTATCCGATGATAGATAATTAACATTATTATGTAGCAGATAACATCTTATTTTTTAACATTTTTTATACGTATATCCATGAAATTCTGAGGTGAATGGGGATTTTTTTTATGGAACAGCCAGCAGGAACCGGAGGGCAACGCGAGGCCTCGTCGTATTTTTCTCGTGATTTTAATGTGATGCCTGCGTGGGCAGAGCTCGGGGAGCTTGCCCGGGCACCCTACGATCTAACCGCGCCCGGCGCTCTTTCTCCGGCAAGGATTCGCAGCTACCGGGCCCATGCTGCCGGGTTTGATCTGTTGTATTCCACCCAGCGGGTGGACGAACCGGTGCTTGCCGCCCTGCAAAGGCTTGCCGAGGAGAGCGGGGCGGTGGCCCAGTTTCTGCTGATGAAAAAGGGCGCGGTGCTGAATCGGATTGAGGGGTATGCCAGTGAGGAGCGACAGGTACTGCACACCGCGTGCCGCGATATCTTTGCCCCGGTCAGTCTGGCGCCCGAGGCCTCTGGGCAGGCCAAGGGTGAGCTGGAAAAGCTGGCCGATTTTCTGGCAGCCCTGGAGTCAGGGGCCATTGTCAATGCGGCGGGGGAGCCATTCACCGACCTGGTTCAGGTGGGGATCGGCGGGTCCGACCTGGGCCCCAGGGCCTTGTATCTGGCCCTGGCCGCCTATAAGATCCCCGGGCGGCGGGTGCATTTTATCAGCAATGTGGACCCGGATGACGCTGCCGCCACCCTGAGTGGGCTTGATCTTGCCAAGACCCTGGTGAATGTGGTCTCAAAAAGCGGCTCCACCCTGGAAACCATGACCAACGAAGAGTTGGTGCGCAAGGCCTTTGCCGAGGCGGGCCTGGAGCCAAACCGACATTTCCTTGCTGTTACCGGCAAGGGCTCGCCCATGGACAATCCTGCCCGGTATCTCCGCTCTTTTTACATGTTCGACTCCATCGGTGGACGTTACAGCGCCACCTCCATGGTCGGTGCGGTGATGCTCGGTTTTGGCCTGGGATATGCGCAACTTCTGGAGATCCTCCGGGGGGCCCAGGCCATGGATCTGGCTGCGGAAGAACCGGACATCCGGAGTAACCCCGCCCTGCTTCTGGCCCTGCTGGGCATCTGGAATCATAATTTTCTTGGCTGCCAAACCCTTGCCATCCTGCCATACAGCCAGGCGCTTGTCCGGTTCACTGCGCATCTCCAGCAATGCGACATGGAAAGCAATGGCAAATCCGTGACCAGACAGGGCAAACCCCTTGCCTGGGAAAGCGGTCCCATTATCTGGGGCGAACCAGGGACCAATGGCCAGCACGCCTTTTATCAGCTGATCCATCAGGGAACCGCCATTGTTCCCGCCGAATTTATCGGTTTTCGCACCAACCAGTATGGGCGCGACCTGCTGATCGAGCAGACCACCTCCCAGGAAAAACTGGTGGCAAACCTCTTGGCCCAGACCCTTGCCTTGGCCACCGGCCAGCTCCATGAAAATCCCAATCGGCGTTTTGCAGGGAACCGTCCCAGCACCGTACTCCTGGCAGACCGGCTCACGCCCTACACCATGGGCGCTTTGCTGGCCCTCTATGAGGCCAAGGTGGTCTTTCAGGGATTTATCTGGAACATCAACTCCTTTGACCAGGAGGGGGTGCAGCTGGGGAAAAAATTGGCGACCCGCCTGTTGGCCCATTATGCTGGCCTGCGGCAGGACCCAGGGTACAGCGGGGAAGCGTTTGAGGATATTGGTTGGGCCCTGCTCAACGCTGCGGGGATGCTTGTCAAGTGACCGGTTGGGGTGACCCGGGGAGCCTTGGGGAAGGTAAGTAGGCAGACCCTGCCCGATGTGATGCTCTTTGTCTATTATCAGCTTATTGAGAGAATATAAGCATGCCTTCTTTGAGACCATGGAAAGCCACCTTGGCGGTGCTGGGAACAATTCTCTGTCTGGCCGGGGTATTTTTGTTTTGGGGGATAAAAACCCGTCATCATGATTTTGAGGCCAGGGTTGCTGCTGAGCAACACCATGTGCATACGCTTTTTGACCTGACCACCAAGCAGTCCTTCATCCCATATGGGTTAAGATTGCAAAGTATGATCACCACCCGGCCTCAGTTGGTTGCGGCCTTTGCCAAAGGCGATCGGGATGCCCTGTTGGCCCAGTGTCTTCCTCTGTACCAAGTTTTCCAGAAAGAAAAACTCTCTCTTGCCATTTTTCAATTTTATACGCCGGACAACCGCTCTTTTTTGCGGGTGCATCAACCCGAGCGGCGTGGCGATGATATTTCTTCTCGTCCCATGGTGGTGGAGATAAACCGTCAGCACAAGCCGCTGGCCGGATATGAACTCGGGCAAGGGGGGGTGTTGTATCGGATAATCCAGCCTGTTTTCCTTGGGGAAACCTACATTGGCGCCGTTGAGTTCGGCTTGAGTGGCGAGCGGCTTGTGGAACTTATGGAGAAAGGACATGGGGCGCAGATGGCCCTGCTGTTTGACAAGGTGAGCTGGCAAGGGACAGAGCCTTCGCCGTACCATCCGACGCAGGAATTGGGCGAGCAGATTCTGCTCCAATGCTGCGACAACGTCTTTCGACATTTGCCGGGAGATTTTCGCTTTTCCGGGAAAGATCTTGTCCCGCGGCAAATTCAAGGGCGCTGGTATGTCTTTGATACCAGTTTGCTTCTGCCGGATTTCAAGGGTGAGACCGTGGGCCGGGTTGCTTTAGCCGTTGAGGTGACTCGGTTCGTTGAGGAGTTCAACACCTTTGTGGGTGTGAGCATCCTCCTGACTCTTCTGGTGGTGGGCATTGCCTTTCTGGTGCTCTATTTTACTTTTTCGGTAATGCACCGGGAATTGCGTGGGGCAAACCTCTCTCTGTCTTCTTCCAAGGCGGAGCTTGGTAAGAACTATGAGGAGCTGGAAAAATACCGGCATAACCTTGAAGAAATCATTGTCGAACGCACGGTGGACCTGGCCAAGACCAACGAGGACCTCAATCAGGAGATTCTCGAACGGGGGCGTATCGAAGAGATCCTGCGGCGGAGCGAGAAAAGTCTGGCCCAGGCCCAGAATATAGCCAGGCTTGGATACTGGGAGTGGGATG
The DNA here is from genome assembly GCA_937868185.1 of uncultured Pseudomonadota bacterium. Classification (GTDB taxonomy): domain Bacteria; phylum Desulfobacterota; class Desulfobulbia; order Desulfobulbales; family Desulfurivibrionaceae; genus Thiovibrio. Next base: position 19,261 of record CALMMG010000073.1, on the reverse strand, counting down.
TCGCCAAAAACAGTCTCGTCTGTTCCGAGCAGACTTACCGCCTTTTTGGGGTGGGTAAGGAGAGAAGAACCTACACCTATGAAGGCTTTCTCCATTATGTCCATCACGAAGATCGGGCCATGGTGCAGAGCTGGCTGCAGGCTTTGTTGGCAGGGGATTCTGTTGGGAACCTGGATTTTCGCATAGTCCGGCCGGATGGCGCGGAGCGCGATATTCATACGGAAGCCGAGGTCAAGCGGGATGAGCATGGCCGGGCGGTCCAACTCATGGGCATTGTTCAGGACATCACCGAGGCGAAGCATGCTACCCGGCAACTGGTATTGTCGGACAATGTCTTTGAAAACAGCATCGAAGGCATTGTGATCACCGATGCCGAGGGGGTTATTCAGCGGATAAACCCGGCATTCTCGGATATCACCGGCTATGGGGAACAGGAGGTGATGGGGCAGAATCCCAGGATTCTTAAGTCAGAGCGGCACGATGACAAATTCTTTGCCGAGATGTGGGGCGCTCTGGTGGAAAAGGGGCAGTGGCAGGGGGAAATCTGGAACCGGCGTAAGGATGGGGAAATATATCCCCAGTGGTTGACTATCACCTCCATCCGGGATGGGCAGGGAAATATCGTGAACTATGTCGGCGTGTTTCACGATATGACCGAAATCAAGTTGCACGAAGAGCAGTTGCGCTATCAGGCACACCACGATGCTCTGACCGGCCTGCCTAATCGGGTGTTATTTCATGACCGGTTGGGTGTGGCGATGGCCCATGCCCGGCGGGATGAGAACAAGGTCGCGGTTCTGTTTCTCGACCTGGATAACTTCAAGCGGATCAACGACAGCCTCGGCCACACGGTTGGCGATCTGTTGCTCAAGGAGATGGCGGTACGGATCGGTCGTTGCCTGCGGGAGATTGACAGCCTGGCCCGCTATGGGGGGGATGAGTTTATCGTCCTCTTTGAGGGGGTGGAGCAGGAGGAGGATGTGTTGCGGGCCGCCCAGAGAATTATTGAGGAGTTGGTCCCGGGGGTCAGCGTCCAGGGCCATGATTTCTATGTGACCGTCAGTATGGGCATTGCCTTCTACCCGGAAGACGGGCAGGATCAGGACACTCTGATCAAGAACGCGGACACTGCCATGTACCGCGCCAAGGAAAGCGGCAAGAACACCTACCGGGTTTTTACCCCGGCCATGAATAAGCGGGTAACCGAATGGCTGGCCGTAGAGAATAGCCTGCGCAAGGCGCTGGATCTTAAGGAATTTTTTCTCCATTATCAGCCCAAGGTGGAGTTGGCCACGGGGAGGATTGTAGGGGTGGAGGCTCTTATCCGCTGGCGCCGTGGGGATGGAGAGATAACCAGCCCGATTGATTTTATCCCCATGGCCGAAGACACCGGGCTTATCGTGGAGATTGGCGACTGGGTGCTTGCTCAGGCCTGTGCTGATCTTGGCGAAATTCTGGGAAAGGGATACGGGCTCAAGATGTCGGTGAATCTTTCCCCGCGCCAGTTCCGGCAGGAGGATTTGCTGGGCAAGATCCGGGCGACTCTAACTCAGGCGGGAATTGGAGCAGAGGGGCTGATCTTTGAGATTACCGAGAGGTCGGTCATGGAAAACGAACAGAAGGCCATTGTCCTGCTCGGCGAGTTGAGAGCAATGGGGGCGGAGATTTCCATCGATGATTTTGGCACCGGGTATTCCTCCCTGTATTACTTGAAACAACTGCCCATCGGCGAACTGAAGATAGACCGGAGATTTGTCAGGGATATCATGGACCATGGCGATAACATGGCCATTGTCGTGGCCATCATTGCCATGGCTAAGAGCCTGAATCTGCTGGTGGTGGCCGAGGGGGTGGAGACCGAGGAGCAGCTGCGTTTTCTCTGCACACATGGCTGTGATGAGATGCAGGGGTTTCTTTTCAGCAGGCCGGTGGCCAAGGAGGTGTTATTGGAGATGCTCGACCGGGGTGAACGGCTTGATGTCGCATCCCATGACAGCGGTTCACAGCCCACGTTATCCAGTGTTGCCGGGGCGGAAGGCGAGGCGGTTGTGTAGTCGGTGCCTATCGGTACAGCAGTTCGAACCGCTCCCAGAAATCCGGAAAGGATTTGGCCACGCACCCTTCTCCCTTGATCCGGATACCCGGCACCACCAGTCCGGCCACAGCAAAGCTCATGGCGATGCGATGGTCGTGGTAGGTATCAATTTCCGCACCATGCAAGGGGCTGTCGGCCGCGCTGCCTTCGATGATCATGGCGTCCGGCCGTTCCTCCGCCCTAACCCCAAGCTTGGCAAGCTCCGTGACCATGACATGGAGGCGGTCGCATTCCTTGATCCGCAGATGGGCGATATTTTTGATCACCGTTCGCCCTTTGGCAAAACTAGCTACCACGGCCAGGGTAGGGACTACGTCCGGGCAATCGCCCATGTCCACCTCAACTCCGCGCAGCGCCTTGCTGCCGGTCACGGTGATGCCCGCCGCAGAACGCTGCACCCCGCAGCCCATCCGGGCCAGGATATCCACCAGCACAGCATCCCCCTGCAACGATGGCGAGGGCACATTGGCCACCGTTACCCGTCCGCCGGTTACTGCCGCAGCTGCCCAGAAGTAGGAAGCGCTGGAGGCGTCGCCTTCCACCGCATAGTTCCTGGCCTGGTAGCAGGCCTGGGGGATGCGGAAATGATTGAGTTCGGGGTTGGCGGTTACCTCAATGCCGAAATCTTTCATCACGGCCAGGGTCATGGTGACATAGGGCTTGGACAAGACCTCCCCGGCCACCAAGAGTTCGGCAGGTTGTGCAGCATAGGGTGCGACCAAGAGCAGGGAGGAGAGATACTGACTGCTTTTGCCCTCGGGCAGCAGGGTTTTGCCGCCCTTGATGCCGTTGGCTGCGATGGCAACCGGCGGGCAGCCCGTGTTGTTGATGCTGCGGATCTCGACCCCCCAGCCGGACAGCGCTTCCATCAGGGGCTTGATCGGCCGCTCGTGCATGCGCGGGTCGCCGTTGATGGTAAAGGTCCCGTGCCCCAGCGCTGCCACCGAGGTGAGAAAGCGGGTGGCGGTGCCGTTATTGCCCAAAAATATCTCTTTGTCCGGTGTGGCGATGATCCCGCTCTGGCCCTGCACCCGCCATTGCTCCTGGCCGGCTTCGACGGTGATACCCATGGCCGCAAGAGCTTGGGAGGTGTATTCGGTGTCCTCGCTGGCCAGGGGGTATTGCAAAATGCTTTCCCCGTTTGCCAGGGCCGCGGCAATGAGGGCCCGCTGGGTTAGGCTTTTGGAGCCGGGGACGGTGAGGGTGGTGTCGGTGAAGGCAAGGGGGCGGATTTCTTTCATGGTCTGCAATCTTTAGGGGTTGTAGCCTAAGCTGGTGAGCAGGCTCTGGCGCATCACTTCCACCGGGGCCTGCTGGCCGGTCCAGAGTTCAAACTGGGCTGCGCCCTGATAGAGCAACATGGCAAGGCCGTCGATGGTCTGGCAGCCAGCCTTCTCAGCCTCTTGTAATAAACGGGTGGCCAGGGGGGCATAGACAATGTCCATAACCACCCCGAAGTTGGCCAGGGTTTCACGGGCAATGGGCAGCAGATCTTGCTGGGAGCCCATGCCCATTGAGGTGGCGTTTACCAGGGCGTCGGCTGTGACGGTGCCGGCTTCGGCCAGGGGCAGCCAGGGGCAGTCGAGAAGCCTGGCCAGTCCCTGGCCTTTTTCCGGGGTCCGGCTGGCAATGGTGAGCGAGGCCCCGGCTTCAAGCAACCCAAAACCGATGGCCCGCGCCGAGCCGCCTGCGCCAAGGAGCAAAACCGAAGCGCCTTTGAGGCTGATTTTTTCGCTTAATGCCCGGTTGGCGCCGAGCCAGTCGGTGTTTTCCCCGTGGATGGCGGTGTTATTGATAACCAGGGTGTTCACCGCGCCGATTTTTTCGGCAACCGGGTCGATGGTGTCAAGGTATGGGATCACCGCTTGCTTGTGGGGGATGGTGACGCTCACGCCCTTGATGCCCAAGGCCCGGAAGCCGGTCATGGCCTGGGCGACATCCTGCACAGCAAAGGGGAGATAGACCTTGTTCAGGCCAAGGGCTCCAAAGGCTCCATTGTGCATGGCCGGGCTCAGGCTGTGGGCAACGGGGTTGCCCATGATGCCGTAAAGTTCGGTGGCGCCGTTAATTGCCATGGCCAAGTTCCGTGAAGATGCGGCGCAGGGCCGAGGCGGGCAGCTGGCCGGGTGCGGTGGCTGGGCCGTTGTCCGGGGCGGCGTAGGTCATGTAGCCGCCCAGATCGGTGGTGGCCACCCGGCTGATCGTGCCGAGCGGGCCCATGCAGAAGGCGATGAGGGGAAAGCCCATTTCGGACGCCTGTTCTTGTAGGGCGAGAACCCGGAATACGTCCTGAAAGCAACGGGCGGTGGTGACGATCTTGCCAATGTCGGCGCCGCTTCGGCATTGGCGTTGAAAGATTTCGGTCAAGGCCTGCCTGGAGGCGGTGCACTTGAAATCGTGCCAGGAGACTATGGTCTGGCAGTTGTTCGCCCGGGCGGCATTAATGAGTTCGGTTGCCAGGGTGGGCTCAGAGTTGAGTTCGATGTCAATATAGGCAGCCCCGGCTTCGACAGCCTTTCCGAGTAGTGCGAGGCGCGTCATTTCTTCATCCGCGCAGTTGCCGCCTTCCCAGGAGGGCCGGTTGGTAAACACCAGGGGTTTGCCAAGGGCAGAGAGGAAAAGGGGGATGTCTGGGTGTGCCATGCTGTCCAGGCGGATCTCGATGACATCGGCAACCGGCTCTGATTCTTTGGCCAAGGTCAGTGCTTCGGCCTGGGTGGCTGCGGCGATGGAGACGCAGAGGCGGCGCACTGCACTGGTCGTGACATTAAGCATGGGTTGCTCCGAGGGAAAAGGCTGAAAAAAGCTATAAAATAGCGGATAATAATCTCATAATAATGAAAAGCAAAACTATTCCATCGTGGATTGATTGTCAACAGGCATGAGCAGGGTGCGCCTGTCTTGGGGTTTGGGGGAGAAGCATGTACCGATTGTTTGTTGCCATTGATCTGCCGCCGGATATCGCGGCCCAGTTGCAGGGGATCTGTTACGGGGTTCCTGGTGCCAGATGGGTGCAACCGGAGCAGATGCACCTGACCCTGCGCTTCATCGGCGAGGTGGACGGCGGGGTCTTTCGGGATATCAAGGAAGGGCTTGCCGACATAAAGGCGCCGGGCTTTGCTCTGCAGGTTAAGGGGTTGGGTTTTTTCCCGCCCAGAAAGACTCCCAGAGTGCTCTGGGCCGGGATTGCGCCGGTGGAACAGGTAAGCGGTTTGCGCAAGAGGATTGACACCGTTTTGGTTGGTATGGGATTTGCCCCGGAGGGGCGCAAATTTTCCCCGCACATCACTCTAGCCAGGCTGCACGACACCCCGCTTGTTAGGCTAAGCTGTTTCCTGGCTGGCAACGGTCTCTTTGCCTCCCCGGAGTTTCCGGTTTCGGAGTTTCACCTCTATTCCAGCGAGCTGACCTCCAAGGGCGCCTTTCATACCATCGAGGCGTCCTACCCTTTGCAAACCGTTTAGGCGAGTGGCTGACTTGCCATCAGCACCACGGCATGGGCGCTGATACCTTCCTCGCGGCCGGTGTAGCCCATCTTTTCCGTGGTGGAGGCCTTGAGGTTGATGGCCGCAGGTTCAACCCGGCAGGCTTCTGCCAGGATGGTCTGCATGGCCGGAAAATGGGAGGCAAGCTTGGGGCGTTCGGCCACCACGGTGATGTCACCGTTGGCTAAGTGAAAATTTTGTGCCGCGGCCAAGCCGATCACCTGTGCAAGCAGTTTGATGCTGGAGATTCCCTTGTACTGCGGGTCGCTGTCCGGGAAATGACGACCGATGTCGCCTGCGCCGATGGCACCTAGAATGGCGTCACACAGGGCATGGGTGAGGACATCGGCGTCCGAGTGGCCCAGTAGCCCTAGTTCGTGGGGGATTTCCATGCCGCCCAAGATGAGTGGTCTGCCTGCGACCAACCGGTGGGCGTCAAAGCCATGGCCGATTCGCATTTGTGGGGATGGTTGTTTTTGCATCAGTATGGCCTCTGCCATGAGCAGATCATCCGGTCGGGTGATCTTGAGGTTGGTTTCCGAGCCTTCTACCACCACAACCGGCCAACCTCCATGTTCAAGGAGGGAGGCCTCGTCGGTGCCGATAAAACCGTCTTGGTCTGCCTTGGCAAAGGCTTCTCTCAGGAGGCCGGTGCGGATAACCTGGGGGGTCTGCGCCTGCCAGAGGGATTCTCGTTCTACCGTATGGCGGATGGTGGTGTCCGCGCCCACCGCCTTGAGGGTATCCTTCACCGGCACCGCCATGATCGCCGCGCCTTGGGTGTTGGCCGCCTCCAGGCATCGTTGGATATCTTCGGGGGTGATGAGGGGCCGGGCCCCATCATGCACCGCCACCAGGGGGCAGTCGTCCGCCACCTGGGCCAGGCCGATGCGCACCGAGTCCTGGCGGAGTTTGCCGCCGTTGACCACCGTACAGTGATCATCAAGCTGGTACTGGGAGAGGAGGGTAAGGGTGTGCTCCCGGTGTTCCGCTGGGGCCACCACGATAATGGCACCAATGGCGGGAACCTTACGAAAGGCGCAGATGGTGTGGATCAGGATGGGAACGCCAAGCAGTTCGCTGAACTGTTTGGGGGTGGCGGTTCCCATGCGTAACCCTGCGCCGCCTGCGGCAATGATCAGTGTTGCTGTCTGCATGTGCGCCGTTGCTTAAAGTAATGTTCTTATCTGATCGGCCAGAACGGCATAAAGAGCCGTAACGAAAAGGCAAGTATGTTTTTTGTAACGGCTCTTAAAGAATAAAAAAAGGGAGTGGGCTATAAGCCGGATTCTGTACCCCTTTGCAGGGGCCATGATCATTTCTCTATGGATGCCGGTTGCCCGGCACCTCTTGCAACCTACCCGGAAGCTTCGGGCGGGCCGCCCTCAAACGCTTCCCTATTTGGTTTTGCTCCAGGAGGGGTTTGCCGTGCCTTCCGTGTCGCCACGCAAGCGGTGGGCTCTTACCCCACCTTTTCACCCTTACCGGTTGCCCGGCGGTTTGTTTTCTGTGGCACTTTCCTCGGGGTCGCCCCCAGTTCGTGTTACGAACCTCCTTGCCCTGCGGAGTCCGGACTTTCCTCTGGCGGCAATTGCCGCCAGCGATCATGCACCCACTCCCTACACTGACACAACTATAAGCAGGACCGGTAAAGGTCAAGGGTTTTCAGCGAGTTGCCCTTTCTTGATCCTGCGGTTTTGCTGTTGATTGCAGCCTGCCTTATTCTTCTTCTGTTTCGGTCTCATGGAACATGATGCGGTGACAGGTGGGGCAAGAAATGAGCTTGTCTTCTTTCATCAGATCATTATAGAGCTGTGGCGGGATGTTCATGAAGCAGCCCCGGCAGACGCCACCGGTCACCGGCACAATTGCTACGCCGTTACGTTTGTCCCGGATGGCGGTGTATTTTTTCAGCAAGCTGGCAGATACGGCGCTGGCCTTGCTTTCGCGGGTTTTCAGAATTTTGCTTTTTTCTGCGTTGAATTGGCTGATTTTTTTCTCAACTGCGGCGATATCCTCGGCAAGCATTTTTTCATCTTCGGCGCAGATCTTGGTTTCTTCTTCGATTTGTGCGGTCAAGGCCTCGATCTGTTCCATGAGCTGAACAACAGCTTCTTCTCGCAGGGTGTTGGCTTTCTTGCCGTCTTCCGTTTCCTTGAGAATGCTCTGATATTCACGGTTGGTTTGGACGTTCATCAGTTTGGCCTGCCGGTCTTTGATCTTGCCCCCTTCATCTTCGAGTTCGGCTTCGAGTTCGCGGCGGCGCTGTTCGTTAGCGGCGATTTTTTCCGCTAACTGGACAAGGGTCCCTTTGTGACCGTCAAGACTGTTGCGGCGGCTGTCAATTTCGGCGGACCCGGCCGCAATTTCTTTGTCCAACGTGCTGATTTTTTGATCAATGGCCTGGAGTTCCTTGAGATGCGAGATGTTTGCTTTCAATTGTGCTTCCTCAATGGTTCTATTGGTTGACAGAATCTGGGTTTGTTATCATGTAAGACAATCCATTGCATGGGATTGCCCTGATCGGCGGTGGTGGTAATGGTCGGAGTAAGGCCTCGGTCTGCACAGGATTTTTTTAGGATCTCTGCCAGGACCGGGACGATGAGTTTTTCGGTTGGGTAATGGCCGGCGTCAATCACGCAAAACCCTGCACTCTCTGCCCAGCGAGCTACGCTGTGTTTCACCTCGCCGGTAATATAGACCTGCGCTCCCATGGCCCAGGCTGTTTCGGCAAGATCGGAACCGCTGCCGCCGCAGAGGGCCACGGTGTGGATGGTCTCCGGTAGGGAGCCAACCATCTGTATGCCGGGGGTATCAAGGGTGGTCAGCAAGTGGGTCAGGAAGTGGTCGGCGGGCAGGGGGGCGGCCAGGGTGCCGATTTTGCCAAAACCAGGATTTTGATCTTGTGCGGCAGACTCTTTGCCGGTGAGCGGCTTGGTGTTCTGCAGACCAAGTTTTTTCGCCAAGGCGTTGGAGACCCCGGCGGCCACAAGATCGAGGTTGGTGTGGCAGGCAATAAGGGTAAGGCTATGGCTCAGGGCAGTTTTTAGCATGCGGCCCATGGGGGTGTTGCTGGGGATTGTTTTCAGGGGATGGAAGATCAAGGGGTGGTGGGTGAGGATGGTGTTTAGGTTCTGCGAGAGGGCTTCGTGGATGAGCGCCTCTGTTGGGTCGAGGGCTATTAGAATCCCGTTGACCTGCTGGTCCGGATCCCCCACCATGAGCCCGACGTTGTCCCATGGTTCAGCCATGGCAAACGGGGCAATGGAGTTGAGAATCGAGAGAAGTGTTGTGGTGGAAAATTTTTCTTCCGGCATCCTTTGCTGGTGTCCGTGGTGGCCTAAAATAAAAAAAAGGCGCTAACCATGTGTGGTCGCACCTTGTGTCCGGAATCCTGCCCTGGTTTTCCCAAAACATGTCCCTGGATGAATGGATTTCTGTTGCGCGTGCAATACATTACCTGCTCTGTCGGTTCTGGCTTGGTGTGGTGGGCCTACCTGGATTCGAACCAGGGACCGACCGGTTATGAGCCGGTGGCTCTAGCCAGTTGAGCTATAGGCCCATATGCTCAAACGAAAAATGAATCTTTTAAAATAGCCGATACTCCAGGATTGTCAACACTATTTGTGAGTGGAGTGCGGCTGGCTCTGGGGAGAAGAAAAGGGGGCGGCTCGGCTATGCCATGGACGGGAACTCCATGGCATAGCCGAGAAAACACAAATTATCCGGCAAGCACGGCAGTCTTGAAGGTCTCGAAACCGACTCTGTCCATGAATCGACCCATGCGCTCGCCCTTCTTGGCGTTTTCTTTGAAATAGGCGATAACCCGTGCGCTGGTGGCCAGAGCTTCTTCGCTGGAAAGGTCTTCGCAGAGGGTTGTGCCGATTCTCGCCCGGGAGGCGGCGTTTCCGCCGACCAAGATGGTCCAGCCCTTGGCCTTGCCAACCAAGCCAAGATCTTTCACCGAGGTTTCGGCGCACTGGTTGGGGCAGCCGGAGACCCCCATCTTCAGTTTGCCGGGTAATTCGAGGCCATGGTAGCGGGTGTCAAGCTCAGTGCCCATAGTCAAGGCGTCTTGCTGGCCAAGGCGGCAGAGGGTGTTGCCGGGGCAGGCCTTGATGCTGCGGACGCAGAGGCCGATGGCTGCTCCGGGATTCATATCGAGATCCCGCCAAGCACTGTCGATGTCCTCTTCTCTGAGACCGACCATGGCGATGCGGGCCGCGCTGGTGATTTTGAGGGCGGTTGTTTTGTATTTTTCGGCAACATCGGCAATTTTTCGCAGTTGCGCCGGGGTGATGAGGCCGAGTGGGAGATGGGGGACAATGGCATATGTTTCTTTGTCGCGTTGTAGCACTGCACCTTTTTCGCCGTCGTTCAACATGGGTTTCTCCTTGGGGACTATCTCGCAATAAAAAAAGAAAAGGACTCAGCAGGTGAGCCCTTTTGGTGTCTGTGTTACAGTAGGGGCAGGACGAGACAGCTTGATCTTTTGTTTGAGAAAAATCAAGGCTGTTTTGGCTAATTGTGGCGAGAGACCCCCCGAAGCAAAGCAAAAATGCTTTTGGTCAATGTCTTGGACTGGGTAAGGGCAAAGGCGCCGGATTGCATCAGCACGTTCATTTTTTTAAAAATAATGGTTTCCTCGAAAAAGTCAACATCCGTAGTGCCCAGAGGGGTTTTCTGCGCCTTGGGTTGGGTGGTGTTGTTGATTTGGAAAGCCATGGTCGGTCTCCTTCCATTGCGCGATGTGAGCGGTCATTCGTGACCGAAAAGAGCAATGATTTGCACCGTTAAATAACAGGTTGTTTCAATTCTATAACTTTTTTCATTTTTTCACAGTTTTTTTGTAAAGTTTTTGGGGGCTACGCCGATGGAAATATCTTTTGTTTTTTTTCTGGCAGGAGTGGGGTTGGTTGGGTTGTGCTGCGGTGGCGTCTCGGTGTGGCTGATCATGCGGAGCCGTTTGGCTGGGCAACGCGCCTTGGCCGATGAGCGGGTCCAGCTGCGGGAAGCGCAGTTGGTTGATTTGGAGCGACGGTTGGTTGTAGGCGAGGATGAGTGTGCCGGGCTGCGGCGGGAAAACGGGGGGTTGCAGGCCAGGGGTGCGGAGCTTGCGGCAAGGCTTGAGGCGGAACAGCGGCAACTCAAAGAAAAACAGGAGCTTTTGCAGGAGGCCAGGCTGGAATTGGCCAACGCCTTCAAGGCGATCTCCGCTGATATCTTTCAAAGCAACAGCCAGCGTTTTCTAGAGCTTGCCCAGCAGACCCTGGCGAAGTTTCAGGAAAGGGGCATGGCCGACATGGAGACCAGGAAGCGCTCCATTCAGGAGCTGCTTCTGCCCATGCATGAATCCTTAAAAAAGGTCGATGATCAGATCCGGCAGGTGGAAAAGGAGCGGGTCGAGGCATATGCCGGGCTGACCGAGCAGGTTAAATCCCTGGCCACCAGTCAGGTCCGGCTCCACGGGGAAACGGCTAATCTGGTTAACGCTCTGCGCAAACCCTCGGTGCGCGGCCGCTGGGGAGAGATGCAGCTGCGGCGGGTGGTGGAGATGGCAGGGATGGTGGAGTATTGCGACTTTGTCGAGCAGGGGTCGGTGGACACCGAGGCTGGCAAGTTGCGGCCGGACCTGATTGTCCGCTTGCCCAACGGGAGGAATATCGTTGTCGATTCCAAGACCGCCTTGTCCGCCTATCTTGAGGCCATGGAGGCGGAGGATGACGCCACCCGCCAGGCCCGGCTTAAGGAGCACGCCCGGCAGGTGCGCACCCATCTTGGGCAACTGGCCAGCAAGTCGTACTGGGAGCAGTTCGGCCCTTCGCCGGAATTTGTGGTTCTGTTTTTGCCCGGAGAGAATTTTTTCAGCGCGGCCCTGGAACAGGACCCGCAATTGATCGAGTTCGGGGTGGCGCAAAAGGTCATCCTTGCCACGCCCACCACCCTGATCGCCTTGTTGCGGGCGGTTTCCTACGGCTGGCGGCAGGAAAAGATCGCCGAGCATGCTCAGGTTATCGGCGAGCTGGGGCGCACCCTCTATGAGCGACTTGGGGTGTTGGGCGACCATTTTCATGACATGCGCAAGGGGCTGGACCGGGCGGTGGAATCGTACAACCGGGCGGTGGGCTCCTTTGAGGGGCGGGTGCTGGTTACCGCCCGAAAGTTACAGGACATTGATCCGGCTCTGGCCAAGGATATTGCGCCCATGGAACCCCTGCACAAGATTGCCCGTCCTCCCCTGGCGCCGGAGAGTGAGTAGGTTGTTTTACCTATGCATCCACTGGCTGCCGGGCCGTGGCCGCAAAGTTTTCCTTGCCGGAAGTATACCCCTTTCGTATAATCAGGCGATTGTATCGCAGGTACGATGGTGCCTGTTCAATCAAAGCGCAGAAGGAGATGTATCCCCATGAAATTAGGCATTAACGGCCTGGGTCGGATCGGTAAGCTTTCACTGTGGCATCATGTTTCCCGCAAGCATTTTTCCGAGATTGTGGTCAACGTGGGGCGGCAGGTGGGCACCGGGCTTCAGGATATAGCAAGCTCCATCGACCGGGACAGCTCCTACGGGCGGCTCGGCATGTACCTCCATGGCTGCAAGGGATCCCAGGTTATTGAAAATCTCAACGAGGCGGACGGCACCATGACCATCAACGGCGTACCGGTCAAGATCCTGCGTGAGGCCCGGAATCCCGGGGGGATTCAGTGGAAGGAAAACGGGGTGCGTCTGGTTGTTGATACCACCGGCGCCTTTACCGATCCCACTGCAGATGCCGACAGTCCCAAGGGTGCGTTGCGGGGCCATGTTCAGGCTGGGGCTGAAAAAGTAATTCTCTCCGCCCCCTTCAAGATCAAGAACAAAGGGGTGGAGATGCCCGCCGATGCTGTAACCACGGTGATGGGTATCAACGACGGCGATTTTAATCCGTCCCAGCATACCCTGATTTCCGCGGCGTCCTGCACCACCACCTGCCTGTCCTTCATGATCAAGCCCATGCTCGATCATTTTGGCGCGGACCGGTTTTTGAGCGCTTCCATGGTCACGGTGCATGCCGCCACCGGTAGTCAGCAGGTTTTGGATCGTCTGCCCAATGCCGGGGCCACTGATCTGCGGAAAAACCGTAGCATCTTCAATAATATCATCCTGACCACCACTGGCGCGGCAAAGGCGCTACCCCTAGTCATCCCGGAGATGAAGAGTATCGGGTTTATTGCCGAATCGGTGCGGATTCCCACCAATACCGGGTCTCTGATTATCCTGGTCCTCAACCTCCAGGACGAGAGTATGGAAACCCCCATTAAGCGTAAGCTGGTGAACTCCATCTATCGGGATTACGCCAAGAATAACCGTTATCTGGAATACAGCGACGAGCAGCTCGTTTCCACGGATATCATTGGTATGCCTTTTGCCGCTGCAGTTATCGAGGGCTCTGAGACCCACACCCGCACGGGCAGCCTCAAGGTGAATCTTGCCAAGCTCGGCTGCAGCAATGGGCCGGCTAAGCTGGAAGTGCCGGTGACCCAGGTGGTGGTGTATGCCTGGTACGACAATGAACTGGGCAGCTATACCAATGTGCTGGGCGACCGGACCGTTTCCATCGCCGAACAGATGATCTAGAAAGGAAAGGTACAGATGGAAGTCTCGAGCCCCCAAGGGAATCGTGAGCCTCCTCCCTTTTCCGTTAGGCCCATGACCGGTGCAGATCTTGAGGCGGTGGTTGTCATCGAGTCTGAAAATCCTTCGCCGTGGACAGCCGGGCAGCTAGCCAGTGAGCGTGACCAAGACGGCGGCTGGCAGTTTGTTGCGGAAGCGGACGCGTCGGGGTTGGTGTGCGGCTTTGTTTGTGGCCGGAGCTGTGTCGGGGAGAGTGAGCTGCTGAAAATCGCGGTCAGCCGGGAATACCGGCGGCAGGGGATAGCGGTGCAGCTTGTGGCGCACGCTCTGCATTATGTGGCAGCGCAGGGGGGTGGTTGTTGTTTTCTGGAGCTGCGCGCTGCCAATATTCCTGCTCTGGCTTTGTATGAACGGTTCGGCTTTCGTCGGGTGGGGCGGAGAAAAAATTATTACGCCTCGCCGACGGAAGATGCGATACTCATGGAAAAGGTTGTCTTGCCAGGGAATTAACAAAAATTGCGGGGAGGAACAGTTCCATGAAGAATATCCGGGATCTTGACATCAAGGGAAAGAAATTGCTCATCCGCGTTGATTTCAACGTGCCGCTGGATGAACAGCTGAACATCACCGACGATATCCGGATTCGCGGGGTGTTGCCCACCCTCAACTATGCCTTGGACGAGAATGCCAAGGTTATCATCATGTCCCACCTGGGTCGGCCCAAGGGAGAGCGCAAACCTCAGTTCAGCCTGGCCCCGGCGGCCAAGCGTCTTTCCCGGCTGCTGAACAAGGAGGTCGTTCTGGCCCCTGATTGCATCGGCCCGGAAACCAAGGCCATTGTCGAGGCCATGCAGCCCGGCAGTGTGGTCCTGCTGGAAAATCTGCGCTTTCATGCGGAGGAGCAGCAGAACGACGAGGGATTCGCCAGCCAGCTGGCCAGCCTGTGCGATATCTATATCAATGATGCCTTTGCCGTGGCGCATCGGGCCCATGCCTCGGTGGTGGGGGTGACCCAATTCGTCGAGCAGTGTGCGGCCGGGTTCCTGCTGCAAAAGGAGATGGATTATTTTCACCGCTCGGTGAGCAATCCCATGCGGCCCCTGGTGGCCATCGTGGGCGGGGCCAAGGTGTCGAGCAAGCTCGGTGCCCTGGATAACCTCATGGATCGGGTGGACAAGATGATCATCGGCGGGGCTATGGCCAATACCTTTCTGAAGAGCATCGGCCATGACATGGGGAAGTCCAAGGTCGAGGATGAACTGCTCGATACGGCGCGGGAGTTACTCAATAAAGCCAAACGCCTTGGGGTTAAGCTCTATCTGCCGGTTGACTGCATCGTCGCGGACAGGTTTGAGGCCCGGGCCGAATCCAAGCGGGTGACGGTGCAGGAAGTGCCAGCTGATTGGATGGTCCTCGACATCGGCCCGGCCACGACGGTTCTTTTTTCCGAGGCCATGGAGTCTGCCAAGACCATCATCTGGAATGGCCCCATGGGTGCTTTCGAGATGGATGCCTTCTCTCGTGGGACCATGGCCATGGTGCAGCATTTGGCCCGCTCCCATGCCCTGACCATTGTCGGTGGGGGCGACACCGATGTGGCGGTGCACAAGGCCGGGGAGTCGAGCAACATTTCATACATCTCCACGGGTGGCGGCGCATTTCTCATGCTGATGGAGGGTAAGAAGCTACCTGGGGTCGAGGCCCTGGAAGCAAAGGAATAAGGAGCAGTCCATGCAGCGCATTCCTTTGATTGCCGGGAACTGGAAGATGTATACCTCGCTTGCCGAGGCCAGGGCCCTTGCCGGTGCCGTGGTCTCCGCCTGTAAGGGGTTGTCTGACCGGGAGGTCATGATTGCCCCTCCCTTTACCGCCCTGGCGACGGTGGCCGAGGTGGTAAAGGGTTCACAGGTCCGGTTGGCCGCTCAGAATGTCTGCTGGGAAGAGCAGGGTGCCTTTACGGGGGAGATAGCCCCCGGCATGTTGCGGGAGTTGGGGTGCAGTATGGCTATTGTTGGCCATTCGGAACGCAGGCAGATTTTCGGGGAAAACGATGCGCTCATCAATCAGCGGGTGGCCGGGGCTCTGCGTTTTGGCATAACCCCGATTCTCTGTTTTGGCGAAACCCTGGCCGAGCGAGAGGGTGGGCAGACCATGGCTGTGCTTGAACGGCAGGTTCGGGCCGGGCTTGCCGGCATTAGCGTGGGTGAGCCTGCCAGTATGGTACTTGCCTATGAGCCGGTCTGGGCCATCGGCACTGGCAAAACCGCCACCGAGGAACAGGCTCAGGAAGCCCATGAATTCGTGCGGAATTTGCTCCTCAGTATGTACGAGAAAAGTATTGCCCGCCAAATGAGAATACTGTATGGTGGCAGCGTCAATTCGGGGAATGTGGATGCCCTGTTGCGGCAGCCTGATATAGACGGAGCCTTAGTTGGCGGGGCATCGCTCAAGGCAGATTCTTTTGAACGTATCATCCACTTTCGGCAATAACGGTAACCAAGAGAGAATGACCACTTTACTGACCACTATTCATATCGTTATTTGTCTGTTTCTTATCGTGATCGTGCTGTTGCAGCACGGCAAGGGTGCCGATATGGGCGCGGCATTCGGCGGCTCCAGCCAAACCGTTTTTGGTACGGAAGGGCCGGTACCCATGTTGAACAAGATTACCACCTGGGCTGCAGTCTTTTTCATGCTTACCTCCATATCCTTGGCCTATTTGTCAACCAGGGTCGGGGATGGCTCGGTCATGAAAGAGGTCGCTCCTATTGCTGAGCCACAGAGTGCGCCGATTCCGTTACCCGCTGCGGACGGGGCAGTACCCCAGGCGCCGGTGCAGGGTAAGTAGCAGTTTTATGTTATCTTATTTGAAAATAAGGATTGCCGGAGTGGTGGAATTGGTAGACACGCAGGCTTGAGGTGTCTGTGGGGCAACCCATGCCGGTTCGAGTCCGGCCTTCGGTACCATATTTATAAAAGGCCTTGTAACCGTTAGCGGTTACAAGGCCTTTCTTTTTTTTGGGAAATCTGGGTATGGCGGTGCCGGGTTGTAGTGTGGGCCCGCCTTCGTCCCAGTGCTGCAGCCCTGGCAAAGGACAAAGTCCGAGGGTGTTTCCTTTGGGCGAGGACTTTTGGTTTTTAAAACCGAGCCCTCGTATTTTTCCAGTATTGTGTTCGGAAAGAAAATACCGCACCATGGAAAAGAGCCCCGGTCAAGCGTGAGTATCTTCCCTTGCTGTTTTTCACACTACCCCCAAATTCTGGTACTCAGGTTATGGGCCGGGGCTTTTTTTGAGAATTAGCGGAGCAGTTCATAAAAAAGGCGGAGCGCTTTCAGCGCTCCGCCTTTTTGGTTAGTGATTCAAAAACAGATCAGACAGTCAAATCGTTGCGGATGGTTTTGCGCGGACCGCCATGTCCCGACGTGCTCCAGTCCCGGATCGGGGCGATGGCCGCAAGGCCTTCCGCGTTGTCGATGCGGACCAGTTTGTCGTGGATGGACTGCCAGATACAGGGGACGTCCTTGTTGATCTCGCAACGGCCACCCACAGAACCACCGCAGGGGCCGTTCATCAGGCTCTTGGCGCAGCGGGCCACCGGGCAGAGGCCGCCGGTGAGGTGGAGGATGCAGTTGCCGCAACCGGCGCATTGTTCGCTCCACACCCCCTGTTCGGCGGAGCCGCCGAAGGAGGAGGTGTTTACCCCCGGATACACCTTGGCCATGGGCCGCAGATTGGCGATGAAGTTGACCCCCACCCCGCAGGCCATGGAAACGATGGCGTCGTACTGGCCATCCCACTGGTCGATGGAATCGATGTATTCCTTATCGCACTGGCGGACCAGGGTGGCCTCAATGGTTTCCACCGGCTGTCCTGCTTTCTGCTTGCCTAAGCGGATCAAGGAGGCAAGGATCTCCACCTCACGTTCGCCCCCGGCGGAGCAGATCGTTACGCAGCCGCGGCAGCCCAGAACCAGAATGCGTTTCGCATCCTGAACCATATCCATGATTTCATTGAGTGGTTTTCTTTCGGCAATAATCATTTCGTGCCTCCCTGAAACGGGCTCGGGCCCAAGGTCGTAATCCTTTCATCCATCTCCTGGGCAACTTTCACAAAATCGGGGTGGAAGCCGCGCTCCAGGTGATACATCTCAATGCGTTCCGGTTCAACCCCCAGTTCGGCCAGGGCCTTTTTGATGGCAGCCACACGTTTTGCCGCCCGTTGGCTGCCCATGAGATTGTGGCATTTGTCCGCTGGGCATCCGGCCACATACACACCATCGGCGCCATCTTCAAAGGCCTTGAGCAGGGTGGAGACCTCAAGTTTGCCGGTGCAGGCCAGACGATGGATGGTCACGCTTTTGGGAAAGCCATCGGCCAGCAACCCTTCCGGTCCTTCGGCCAGGGTCTGCTGGGAGGTGTAATGGCAACAGAATGCTTGGATATTTGGGGTAAAGGGCATGGGGATCACCAACCTACTGATTTGTGCCGCAGGCGGCGATAAGTCGCTCGTCCTCGGACTCGTTTAAGCGGATAGCCTGGGCCGGACATTCGGAGGGGCAGATGCCGCAACCGCGACACTCCTGGGGATCAATGGCAGCCTTGCCTTGGTCGTCGATCTTGGGAATCCGCCAGGGGCAGACGCGAACACAGGTAAGACAGGAGACGCAGAGGTCGCGTTCCACCCAGGCGGCCTTGCCCTTGTCCAGCAGATCCTGCTCGGTGATGTATCCACCCTTCATGGCCAGCTGGCGCAGGGCGACCATGATCTCGGCGAAACGGACGTCCTGGGGGCAGACAAAGATGCAGCTGCGGCAACGGGAGCAGAACCAGAGCAGGTCGGATTTGAGCAATGCGTCTTTCAGCCCCATCCGGATCATGTGGATGATCTTCCGGGGGTCAAAGTCGGGGATGGCCTGACTGACCGGGCAGATACCGCTACAGGCGCCGCAGGAAAAACAGCGGTTCAGGAATTCGCCTCCCGGAATCTCGGTAACCTCGGCACTGAAGGCCGAATTGATATCCTTGCTGGAGATTGCCATAACAAAGCCTCATAGATAAGATATGAAACCCGGCAATGGGTGCCGGGTTAATTTCTTTCAGTTTGATCCGGGGCGAACCCCATTGAACCAAGATAGCGTCGGGTACTGTAGCATAAAAAATAGTCCCGCCCAATAGGTATATCTACCAGAATAAGCGGTTTTTAGGGGGTCGTCTCGGTGAAGAGGGAGCTTTGCCCTATACCAAAAATCGGAACTCCCCCTTGCCCAGCAAATCCTGAAGATGGAGCACCCCCGCCAGCTTGCTGTTGTGGTCGGTTACGGGCAAAAAGGTGATTTCGTGGCGTTGCATGATGCTGAGAGCGTCGGCGGCCAGAAGATCCGAGGTGATGGCTTTGGGCGCCTTGGTTATGATGTCCTCCAGGGTGAGTCCGGTCAGGCTACCGCCTCTTTGGCTGATAAAGCGGCGCAGATCGCCATCGGTCAGGATGCCGAGGATGGTTTCTTCCTGCATGATCAGGACCGCACCAAGGTTTTTGGCGTTTAGCTCGGCAATGGCCTCCGGTAGGGTGGCGGTTTGGGAAACCTTGGGGATTGCCGTGCCGGTGAGCATTACTTCGGCGACATTTACCTTGAGGCGCTCCCCAAGGCTGCCTGCGGGATGGTTTCGCCGAAAATCGCTTTCCTTGAACTGCTTGAGGTTCAAGAGGACTACAGCCAGGGCGTCGCCCATGGCCAGGGCGGCGGTAGTGCTGGCCGTGGGCGCCAGCCCCATCGGACACGCCTCCCGCGGCACTGTGACCTTGAGTACCGCGTCGGCGGTTAAAGCCAGGCTGGAGAAGGGGCTGCCGGTCATGGCAATGATTTTGGCCCCGCGTTTCTTGAGGTTGGGGAGCAGGAGGCTGAGTTCTGCGGTTTCGCCGCTGTAGGAGATGGCAAGGATGACGTCCTGGGGGTCCACCATGCCCAGATCGCCGTGCATGGCTTCCACCGGGTGAAGAAACAGGGCGGGGGTTCCGGTGCTGTTCATGGTGGCGGCGATCTTCTGGCCGATGATCCCTGATTTGCCGA
>CALMMG010000072.1 GCA_937868185.1 uncultured Pseudomonadota bacterium | reverse complement strand
TTTTCCTGGAAACCCTTTTTTTGTGGCAAAGAGTGTTCTTTAACAAAACGTGGTATAAGAGAAAACAGAAGAATTGTACGACGCACTCGAACTTTGCCGCAACTTTCGACCCATCTGGCCACGAAAACTGAAGAGGAAGGCCCCCCGCATGCTTGACAATGCTTTTACGGCGCTTATCCAAAACGCCGCCCTGCTCTTGGCCATGGCCTTCATCTATGACCTGACCACCAGTCGCTACCGATTACAAAAACCCGGCCTGCTCGTGCAGCTGTCCATCGGGATGACCCTCGGTATCCTTGGCATCATCATCATGCTCTCTTCCTGGCACTATGTAACAGGGATCGTGTTCGACACCCGCTCGGTCCTGCTTGGCGTGGCAGGCCTCTTCTTCGGGGTGATACCAACCGCCGTTGCCATGGGGATGACGGCCGCCTACCGCCTCTCCCTCGGTGGAGCTGCGGCTTGGGTAGGGGTCGCGGTAATCCTCTCCTCCGGCACCCTCGGCTTCATTTGGCGCCATTATCGTCGCCAGACAACGGAGGATTTTTCCTGGCGCGAACTTTACCTCTTCGGCATTCTCATTCATGTGGTAATGCTGGCGCTTTTCTTTTTCCTCCCTTGGGCTACTACCCTGCAAGTACTTGCCCAGATCACCCTGCCGGTCTTGCTGATTTACCCCCTGGCCACGGCTTTGCTCGGTTCGCTGATGGTCCTTCGCCAACGCCGGGAACGAATCACCACTGAACTCCAAGCCAGCGAAGAACGGATGCGCCTGTTTTTTGAACGGCAGATCGTGGGCATGGCCATCACCTCGCCAGAAAAAGGGTGGCTGCAAGTAAACAACAAGCTGTGTCGGATGCTGGGGTATTCCCGCGAAGAGTTGTTCGGGGTTGCCTGGACCGAACTCACCTACCCCGATGATCTCCGGGCAGACCTGGAGCAGTTTGAACGGATGCTGACCGGCGCCATTGATGAATACTCCATGGAAAAACGTTTTCTCCGCAAGGACGGCAGTATCATCTGGACGGAACTCTCCGTCGGCTGCGTACGCTTCCCAGACGGGAAGGTGGATTATGTCCTGGCCCTGCTGATGGATATCACCGAGCGCAAGCAGGCCGAGGCCGCGCTCAGGGAAAGCGAGGAACGCTACCGAACCCTGGTCAACAATCTGCCTGGCCTGGCCTACCGCAGCCTGAACGACGAACACTGGACCATGCTCTTTTTCAGCGAAGAAATTCAACGCATGACCGGCTACCCGGCGGCCGATTTTATTAATAATGCAGTCCGTTCTTACACGAGCATCATCCACCCCGATGACCGCGCCTTGGTTGACCGCGCCGTGCAGGCCGGAGTGGTTGCTCATCAGCCCTTCGAAATGGAATATCGCCTGATCCGGGCCGATGGCATCACCATCTGGGTGCATGAAAAGGGACAGGGTATTTATAATTCCAACGGAGACCTTGTCTGGCTTGACGGGGTTATCATCGACATCAGTAAGCACATCCGGGCGGAGGAGGAACAGAGGAACTTGCAGGCCCAACTGCTCCAGGCCCAGAAGATGGAGTCGGTGGGCAGGCTGGCCGGCGGGGTAGCCCACGACTTCAATAACATGCTGCAGACGATTCTCGGGTACAGCGACCTTTCTCTTGCCCAGGTTGAGGCTACCAGTCCCGTACATGAGGGGCTTTTAGAAATCCGCAAGGCCGCAATGCGCTCCGCCGATCTCACCCGTCAGCTCCTCGCCTTTGCCCGCAAACAGACAGCAAACCCAAAGGTCCTCGACCTGAACGACACCGTCTCGGGCATGCTGAAAATGCTGCAACGGCTTATCGGTGAAGATATCGACCTTGCCTGGCTGCCGGGACACGACCTCTGGCCCGTAAAGATGGACCCTTCTCAGCTCGATCAGATCCTGGCCAACCTGGCAGTCAACGCCCGCGACGCCATTGCCGACACAGGGAAGATCACCATCAAAACGGAAAATATCGCATTGGATGCCGCCTATTGCGCCGATCATCCGGATTCCCTTCCCGGCGAATATGTCCTCCTCCTGGTGAGCGACAATGGCTGCGGCATGGATCAGGAAACCCTGCGCCAGATCTTCGAACCTTTTTTCACCACCAAGGAACTGGGCAAGGGCACCGGACTTGGCCTGGCCACCGTGTATGGCATCGTCCGGCAAAACAACGGCTTTGTCAACGTGTACAGCAAGCCGGAACAGGGCACCACCTTCAGCATCTATCTGCCCAGCTTCGCTAGGGAAACAGTGGCGGTGGACACCAGCCAACAGGAAGAACCCGCAGGCGGCACGGAAACGGTGCTGCTGGTGGAAGACGATGCCGCGATCCTCAATCTCGGCAAGACGATGCTCCAACGCTTGGGCTACACAGTGCTTGCCGCCAATACGCCGAAGATGGCGATTCAGCTGGCACAGGAGCAAACCGGGGAAATCAATCTGCTCATCACCGATGTGGTGATGCCCGGAATGAACGGACGGGAGCTGGTGCAAAGGATCTCCGACCTGCGACCGACCATGCAATGCCTCTACATGTCAGGGTATACGGCGGACGTCATCGCCCATCACGGAGTGCTGGACCCGGACATCCACTTTATCCAGAAGCCTTTTTCCATTGGCGATCTGGCCAGCAAGATTCGTGAAACATTACAGGATAACAAAAAGAATCCGTAACTAAAATCCAGCGGGAAATAAAATCTGCCCCAACCCCTTCCTTCCTGCCGATAGAAGTGATAGACTTTTTTGCATCATCAAAAAATCGGTCGATGAAAAAAGTTTCCTCCGGTTGACCCCCGAACCCCGAGGACAAAAAGATGCCGCAGGAACATGCACAAAAAGTTTTCGTAAAAGAGGACCAAAGCGCAACAATACACTGCGAATCATGCGGACTGGTGCAAACGGTACGCATGCAGGATATCACCTCCCTCGCACCAGTGATCCGAATCCGTTGCGCCTGCGCCGCTATTTTTCCTGTGCGGTTTGAGTACCGAAAATTTTACCGCAAGGCCACCAATCTTGAGGGAAGTTACCAGGTGCTGTTCGATGAAAGGGATATTCCTGACCTTTCCTTGACCAGGAAAACCATAAACTGTCGGATTGAAAACATCTCCATGCATGGGGCCGGCTTCTCAGCCTTGGGCCGACACCGGATCGAAAAAGATGCTCGGCTCATCCTGGGATTTACCCTTGATAATCCACAGAAAACCTGGATACAAAAAATCGGGCAGATCCAGCTCGTCGAAGGCTCTTACCTTGGGCTCCGCTTTGACGAACCAGCCAACACCGACAGAGAACTGGGCTTTTACCTGAGGCCATAACCTGCATCAAAGGTCTCACGCCTCTTCGTTGTGTCCCTTTGCACCGGCCCCCTCTCCAAATGCCCCCTTACCACTTTGACCATTACAAGGGCGCACTCCATTGAACCATGATCTGCTCATAACAAATGCCACACTTTTAGCGAATCCGGCAGACGGGCACCTGCAGATGGCAACCTATCTTGCCGTAAAAGATGGGGCCATTGTCGGGATTGGCGCAATGGCCGACCTGGACGCACAACCCGAAGCGGATCACATCATTAACGCCGCAGGCAATCTGGTCATGCCCGGTCTGATCAACTGTCACAACCATGGGGCCATGACCCTGTTCCGGGGGCTGGCCGATGATCTGCCGCTCATGACCTGGCTCAACGAGCATATCTTCCCGGCCGAGGCACGGCTGGTGGATGCGGAGATGGTGTATTGGTGCAGCAAGCTTGCCGCTGCCGAGATGATCCTGGACGGCACCACCACGGTGGCGGACGCTTATTTTCATGAAGATGCGGCCGCCAAGGCCTTTTGTGAAGCAGGGTTGCGGGCGGTGGTGGCCCAGGGCATCATCGATTTCCCGGCGCCTGGCGTGCCGGACCCGAAACAAAATATTACGGCTGCGGCAAATTTTCTCGCCACCTGGCAAGGGAAAAACTCCCTGCTCACTCCGGCCCTGTTCTGCCATTCCCCATACACCTGCAGCCCGGACACCCTGCAACGGGCCAAAGGGCTTGCCCGCGAAGCCGGAAACCTTTTTTTCATCCATCTGGCTGAAACCAGGGAGGAGGTCGCACAGCTTAAAGAGCAACACGGTTGTACCCCGGTTGGGTTACTCCATAAGCTTGGATTGCTGGATGCAAAAACCGTCTGCGTGCACTGTGTCTGGCTGGAAGAAGGGGATATCGGCCTGCTACGGGAGAGCGGGGCCAAGGTGGTAACCTGCCCGGAAAGCAACATGAAGCTCGGCTCTGGCATTGCCCCCCTGGCCGAACTGCTCGCAGCCGGGGTGGAGGTGGGGCTGGGCACGGACGGCTGCGCCAGCAACAACGATCTGGACCTTTTTCAGGAGATGGGGAGTTGCGCCAGATTGCACAAGGTTGCCGCCCATGAGCCAACCCGCCTGCCAGCCACCACCCTGCTGGGCATAGCCACAGAGGTGGGCGCCCGGATTCTCGGCCTGGCCGGGCAGATTGGCCGCCTTGCCGTGGGCTTCCGGGCAGACTGTCTTATCATCAACACCAGGCAACCCCACCTGACACCCTTTCATAATCCAGAGACCCTGGTCTATGCGGGAAGGGGCAGCGATGTCGCCACCGTGCTCATTGACGGCAAGGTGGTCATGCAGGACCGACAACTGCTTTCCTTTGATCTGGCAGAAACCCTGGATAAAGTGCGATGTCTAGCCAAACGGGTGAAGACAACAGGATGAAAGGGGAGGACTTGAAGCAGAGCAGGAAAAAACCCGGGAACGAGATCACAGGGGTGCCGCAGATGCACGAAAGAGGACTGAGAGCAGAGAAGCGAGACTGCAAAGCAGATACGGTACCCCGTGATCGCTTAGGGTTC
>CALMMG010000071.1 GCA_937868185.1 uncultured Pseudomonadota bacterium | reverse complement strand
GTCTGCTGCTATGAGTTGTGGATGTTCATCGCGCCGGGGCTGCACCGCCATGAACGGCGGCTGGCGCAAACCGTGGTCTTCTGGGCCACGGCTCTTTTTGCAGGCGGGGTGGTGTTTGCCTATTGGGTGGTGCTGCCGAGGACGCTCGCTTTTCTGTTGAGCTTTGCCGATGAGCAACTGGAGCCCCTGCTCCGGCTGGACGCCTACCTCACCTTTGTGGCCCGGACCTCGCTGGCCTTTGGCCTCGCCTTTGAGGTGCCTTTTCTGATGGTCATGGTCGCCAAGGCCGGGATTGTGAGCAAGGGCTATTTTGCTCGGCAGCGGAAATACTTTTATCTCGCCATCCTGGTTCTTGCCTTTCTCCTCACCGCAGGTGATATACTGTCTGCCGCTCTGCTTGCCGTGCCGCTTTTCGGGTTGTACGAGGCAGGGATTCTCATCAGTCGCATGTTTAAGGGAAAGCAGAAGACTGAAAGCTAAAGGCTGAAAGCTCCCGTCTTGTCGGGTCTTGTTGGCCGCTGCTTCTTCACTACCAATCAGAGAACATACTGCGGAATCTTCAGCAATTCCCCGTTCCGCATCGCCGACTGGTGCGCGACAATGCCGGCCACCGTCAGGTTCAATGCCTGGGCAATGTCCACAAGCGGCATGCGGTCCAGCAGGATGGCCTCTACGAACTCATTCGTCAGATAGCCGTGCGATCCGTTGTGGCCACCGGGCTCGACTCCCGGCGGCAGAGGCGGCCGTTTGATCAATGGCGCCTCCTTCCCATCCATCCCTTTGAAAACACGGTCGAAAGATCCCTTCTCGGTCCAGATTCGACCCGTTTCGTCACCGGTACCCGGTATGTCCCAACTGATCGCCGTTCGGGCCATGCTTCCTTCACTGGTGCGGAACAGCGCGATCTCGGTGCCGAACGGATTGCCATACCTGTTCTTGGCCTGTAGGTGTGGAATGGGACTGGGCCTGCCCATGCACGACACTTCCGTGAATGAACCACCTGTAACCCCCATGTGATAAGCATTCGTGTGGGTTGGATACCATTGCGGCGGCAGGCCCGCACGCCATCCCCCGTACGCGGCCAAAGGTGTTCCCAGGTAATGCATGTACTCGCCCTCGGCGTAAATCAGCTTGCCAAGATCGCCCCTCCTGTACATCTCGCGCATGGCGTAGAGATTGACATGGAAATAGGAGGTCTCAAACATCATGTATTTCCCTGCAGAGCTCCTGGCCGCAGCGAAAAGCGCATCGGCGTCTTCCAGGGACCCGAAAACGGCCGGCACGGCCGAGGCAACGTGCTTCCCAGCCTGGAGAGCCGCAATGGCGAGGCGCGCGTGGCTGGGCGCATCCGTGGCAATGAAAACAGCTTCGACCGCTTCGTCGCGGATAAGTTCCTCGCCCGTTGCGTACATCTTCTGACAGCGGCAGGCTTTTGCCAACGCGGCGCACTGCTCGGGCACCAGATCGGCAACCGCCGTGACCGTTACATTCGGGTGATCCTGAAAAGAGAAATCCGCCCCGAATCCGCACACGCCATACCCAATGATGCCCACCCGGATCTTGCGATCGGAAACCGGGGTCCATTGCTTCTCGGTGTCCGAGTCATCGCCTCTTCCTGCCGTATCGTTCTCAAGCTCGTCTTGCATCGCTTTATCCCTGTCTCCTGTGTTTCGGCCAATGGTGGAGGGGTTCCGTCCAGTTGACCGAGAGGTTATGGCTTATTTTGCAGCCGCCACTGCAAGCGCCTTTAAACCAGCATTTGATATGAACAACCCAACGAGCGTAAGCGCATAAATGGCAAGCCACTGGAACTGGTCACGCCACACTCGAAGCTGAAAGGTATTTCTTTCGTCGATCTTCAGAAATCGAGGCGGTAGAAAGAGCAACAGGACCAAAGGCCAGAGCAAAGCCATTAGCACAGATACGACAAGCGTAGCTATGCGATGAGGAGCCCATATCGCCCACCACCTATAACCTGAAACATCGATCAGCCAGTGCCTCGCCATATGATTGAAAGTCGGCCTAGCTCTGGCACTCGCCACCATTAAGCCAACAAACAGATAGTCAACAAACCAAACGGGGAAATTGATGGCATCGACCATTGGCCCGAGAATGGGCCGAATGATTTCGCCGTAACCGCGAACGATGGTTTGGATGAGCCCAGCCCAGTTCGCGATATCATTGATCATTCCGGCTGTGCCAATGACGCCGGCTACGGCTGAAAAGATGTTCCAAGCACGTTGGAAGGGCGAGGGACTGTTCGGTCGGTCTGGCAAGGTGTGCTTCTCCGTGAGACCTTACATTATATTAGACAGAATTACGGTTAATATACGGAATCTTGAAATTCTGCGTAATAACCTTCCGTTTTGGGTATCATGCCGGAATAACTGGTGTTTTTTGCTGGCAAGATAGAAATAGACAGGATGGCAACGGGTGGAAGGTGTTGCATCATCCTGACAAGCAGAGTGTAGCAACATGGTGTGGCGTTGTACAAGGAAATTAATCAGCAGGCAGTGGTGGGAGCAGGGGCTTTCCCGGAGTGTTTACGCCGCGCTCCCTCCACTATCGCGTTTCAATCCCCTTGGTGCGCAGATGCGCCTTCACCGCGCTGATGGGCACTTCTTGCCGGTGGAAGATTCCCGCTGCCAATGCTGCTTCCGCCCCGGTTTTCTCGAACACCTCGGAGAAATGCTCCACCTTGCCTGCGCCGCTTGAGGCGATGACCGGGATGGAGACCGCCTGTCGTACCTGATTGATTAGCTCCAGGTCAAAGCCGGAGTTGGTGCCGTCCTTGTCGATGCAGTTCAAGAGAATCTCCCCGGCCCCCAAGGCCTCGCAGGAGGTGGCCAGCTCCAGGGCGTCCACATCCCGGCCTTCGCGGCCGCCCTTGATGGTGCACTGATACCAGCAGTACTCTTCGCCGTTTGGTCCGGGGAATTTGGTCTTGATGGTGTGGCGCGGGGTGTCGGCAGGCGATTTTACATAGACCCTCCGCGGGTCAACGGAGATCACCACGGCCTGGTTGCCGTACACACGGGAGATCTGCTCGATGGAGCTGGCCCCGGTTTTTGTGCCGGTCTTCAGGTATTCCTCGGCAATAAGCACCGCGTCGCTGCCGATGGAGATCTTGTCTGCTCCGGAGCGGAAATATTCCGAGGCCACATCCAGGGCTGAGTAGTGTTTGCCTTCCGAATCGGTGAATTCGCGGATGCCGCCGCCGATGGTGAGCGGCACGAAGACCTGTTCCGAGGTGCGTTGCAGCACTTCAAGCATGGGCTGGTCCTTCATGGGGAAGTCCCTGAAGCCGGTGATGTTCAAAAAAGTGATCTCGTCGGCGCCTTCTTCATAGTAGCGGCGGGCCAGCTCCACCGGTTTGCCCAGGTTGCGCACCTCGCCCTTGTCGCGAACATCGTACTGGTCGCCCTTGGTCACCACCAGGTCGCCGTTGTCGTTGCTGCGCACATCGAGGCAGGCGATGATCCGCTTGGCGAGCCGGGTTTCCGCAGGGGCGGTGGAGATTTTTATGGGGCCAGCAGCAGAAAGGTCCGTGGCCTCCAGGAAGTTTTTGAGGATCGCCAGCCCGGCGGCGCCGCTTTTTTCCGGATGGAACTGGCAGGCCGCCACGTTACCCTTCTGCACCGAGCTGATGAATTCCTCGCCGTAGTTGGTGGTGGTCAGCACCCACTCCTCGTTTCCAGCCTCGATACCTGCCCGGTAGGAGTGGACAAAGTAGAGCTTTTCCTCCGAGAAGCCGGCCAGCAGCCGGGAGGGTTTTCTGATATTGATGCCGTTCCAGCCGATCTGCGGAACCGAAAGGGTTGTCTCGGTGAATCGTCGGACCTGGCCCTTGATGATCCCCAGCCCGGCCACGCCCAAGGCCTCCTCGCTTCCCTCGAACAGGGTCTGCAGCCCCAGGCAGATGCCCAGGAATGGCCGGTCGGCCCGGAGGTATGTGAGCAGGGGCTCGACAAAGCCGCACTGGTGCAGCCGCTGCATGGCGCTGCCGAAGCTGCCCACCCCAGGAAAGATTAGCTTTTCCGCAGCCAGGATATCCGCCGGAGTTTTGGCGTCGGTAACGGTGAAGCCGAGTTTTTTGATGGCGTTGCGGACGCTGCGGACATTGCCGGCTCCGTAGTCCAGAAGTGTTATGTTCATAGCGATTCCCAAGAAAAAGAGGGGGGCGTCCCCGAAAGCGAAACGGAAAGACGCTATATTAGACGATTAGCGCGCAGGCAACAATGGAGAATTTTCCTCCTGTTGTCTGCGCGTAAAGCTTGCCATTATGAAAAGAAAAAGGCATGATGAAACGCATGAGTCGTGCCGCTCCCATGGCCTTGCAGTCCGCCAGGAGAGGCGCGGGATCGTAACCTCAACCATCTAGGAGCGCCAATCATGAGTAAGGCCAAGGACACCCAAAAAGCAGTCAAAAAAGAACCGGCTAAGAGCATGAAGGAAAAGAAGGCCGCCAAGCAGGCCAAGAAAGGTGAAAAGACCAAGTTCACCCCGCAATGATAGGCAGGAGGCGGCAGGCTTTGGCAATGGTGTTGTGTATGGAATCTTTTTAAGCGGGATTAGCTTGGAGATGATTCAGGCCCTGCCAGTTACCAATGTGGCGGGAGTTTGTAGAGGCGGTTGTGGCGAAAAGCCCGGCCGCCTTTTTTTGTGTGCTGTATTGTGCCTATTCGGGCCGGATTTCCTGCTTGAGCAGGCAGCAGGAAATCCGGTGGCGCGGGCTGCCGTCCGGCAGGTATTCGAGGTTGCCGGGTTGCAGGAGTTTGTTCATCACGCAGCCCTCGGGGATGTTGAGCGAGAAAAGCCTCTTTTCGGTGATCCCGCTGTTTTCAACCAGGAAATTGTCTTCAATGCGGAAGGTGTGCAGGGGGAAATCCTCGCACAGCGGGCAGAGATAGACCCGGCCATTGGGGAAGATGAAGTAGTTCTCCGCCACGTTTCCCGCGCACAGAAACTCCTCCCCCGGCTCCAGAAAAACCTTGGGGTAGATGACATGGATGCCCCTTTGGGCGGCATCCTTGGCCACCCCTGGGATCACGGCCAACCATTCTTCCGGGCTGACCTGGAGCCTTGCCTCCTGTTCGTTTGCCGATTTGCCGCGCAACCCGATGACTTGGATAAAAAACCGCTTGCAACCCAACCGCTCCAGCAGCTCGGGCATTGCCGCCAGATGCTCGATATTCAGTTGGCTCACCGTGTAGATCACACTCACCTCAAAACCCAGGGCAATGGCTTTTTGCAGATTGGCGGTGCAGATGGCGAAAACCCCCTCCCCGCGCAGGGCATCGTTGACAGCCGGGTTCGGCCCGTCCAGGCTGAAGCTGAGCACGGCCTCGTCGGGTTTGAGCCGGTTGAGTAGGTCGTGGTGCAGATAGCCGTTTGAATCCACAGTGATGGTTTTGTAGCCCAGGGTCCGGGCATACCGGATGCCGTGGATCAGGTCTGGGTGCAGGGTCGGTTCGCCGCCCAGAAAGATGACATTGCTTTCTTTTTTGGGAT
>CALMMG010000070.1 GCA_937868185.1 uncultured Pseudomonadota bacterium | reverse complement strand
AAGGCCAATAGGTAATTACGAAATAACTGTTTGGTATTTATCGGGAAAAAGAATGAGACGGGGCGGGTGTGGTGGTGCTTGGAGCAGGTTGACGGGATGGACTGTTATATTTCTTGTCTAAAGCTTACCTCTCGTATTTTTTCGGTGTTGTTATTGATGTGAAGGTTTGCTAGGATAATTTGTTTTGGTTCATCGTCTGGTCATGTGCTGCGTGTCTTTAACGATTTCGCATCGATCAAAAAGAGTGGGTCGAACGAAACTCTGCCCAAGCTCCATCAGTTGATTTTTGTAGACGAAAAATCAAAAGGACTAGCAAAATATGCCACTTCAAATTTTTGGATTTCATGAACATCCCAGCGATTTTGCGGTGACAAAACTCGATGTGTCACTTGAAGAGTGTGCTTTTCTTCTCGATTTCGCTCGTCCACTCGTGCGCATCAGATGGCTGGGCATCATCAACAGGTGGCTCGGCCTGACAATCGCACTGGAGGTGCCTATCGTACATCTTGGGGAAAAGTCAGGAGGGTACGTTATCGGTGTGCGCCGAAGCGATCCATACTATCCAGATATTCCGAAACTCTGGAAAAAACATGCAGGCTCGAAGCGCACCATCTCATTGCCTTCCGTCGCTGGGCTCGAAATAGTTGCGGATTTTGGTATGCACTTCGCGGAAGATTGCTCATAAAAAGAAGTCCTAACAATTTGCTCAAGACGGACAAGCAGGCCTCCGGCCAACTTGTCCTCATTCCGTTACTCGGTACAATTACAAATAGTAAATCGGCCCCTGCTCGGCTTGCCGCTAAGCGCGTCGTTAGGTAAATAATATGGAACAAAACTCTTCTGTCATAGCTGCATGGTGGGGAGCAATAATAGCTTCTATTGTATTATTGTGGGATATTTTCAAATGGACTACCCAAGGTCCTCGTATTGTTGTTCATGCAAAGCCGAATATGCATCGCGTAAACCAATTAAAAGGCAAACTAGATGAGGAAAATTTAATTTTTGTCGAAGTTGTCAACAGAGGAAGTCAGCCAACCACAATAACACATCTAGCCATCTATCAATACGAATCCAGACTAAAGAAAATTCTGAATAAACCCAAAACTCAAGGTGCAGTTTTCCAACAAGATACAGGGCAACAGCTTCCCCACTTGTTGGGGCCTGGCGCTCAGTGGTCGGGCATGATAGATCAAAATGATCTTACAGAAAAATGGGGTACTGAAGGTTTGATTTATTGTGGGGTCCTATACAGCTCGAGCAAAAAACCTGTACTCACCAGAGTCAACCTGAATGAAAATGTTACCTGACAATACGCTCAAGCACGAAGCGCAGACTTGCGCTTTGCTGAACCGGCTTCGGCCATCTTAATACAACCCGAACTTGCCTTAACTTCTGCTAGAGAAGGATGGGGGGACGTTGTTGATTAGTTGATTAACTCGGATCCGTGGGTTGTCAGCACCTATTTTTTCATCGCCGCAAATCCTCAAGCTGAAAAGCTAATGGCCGAGCACTCTTCTCCAGCAGCTCCCCGCAGTATAAACAAGCGCAACAGTTCTTGGCGCAACTCGTAAGCCTAGCCAAAAAATCAGCAGGTAATTCCTCGTTGGTCACATGCAGCCGCTTGGCCAGCCACTCCATGGTATCCATCAGCTCCAGCAGGTTTCCCTCATATCGCCGGGTCGCATAACCCCGCACCACCCGTTGCAGAAAGGCAGGTCCCAAGGTTCTGCCGCAAAGCTTGATCACCTCCACCACCCCCTCATAATGGTGCAGATCCTCGGGCCGGATAAAGGGCGACTTGAATAGCTCCGCCGGCTGCGCGGTGAGTTCCCGGATGCAGCCCAGTTCCTGGTTGAGGGTGTGGGTTTCGTTGCGCGTGGCTCCGGTATTGGCAAAGGCGATCTGGGCGTCGTGGCTCAGCTTGAAGGGGCAGCGGTCCAGGCACCCCTCGTTGGCCAGGAGGGTCAGTTTGATCTGCGGGTAGTGTTGGTGGCAAGCCTGGGAGATGGCGGTGAGCGCGGCGAGGTCCCGGTTGAGAGCGCGGTCGAGATTGAGTTTGGTCGGGGGCTTGAACGCGGTGTTCCCGATGGCATTGAGGGTGGCTTGAATCTTACCAAAGGAATCCAGCATGCAGTTGGCCCCTGGCACCGCTTCGAGCTGGGAGCAGACCTGGGGGCTGGCATCGGAAAGGGC
>CALMMG010000069.1 GCA_937868185.1 uncultured Pseudomonadota bacterium | reverse complement strand
GAGTTTCAGGCCGAAGTAAAAAAGATGCTCGATATCGTGATCCATTCGCTCTACACGGAAAAGGAAATCTTCTTGCGCGAATTGATCTCCAACGCCGCGGACGCTCTGGAAAAATTTCGGCACCAGAGCGTGGTGGAGCAGGAGGTTTTCGACAGCAATGTCCCTCTGGAAATCACCATCGAATTTGACGAGAAGGCCAACACCCTCACCATCACCGACACCGGCATCGGCATGGACCGGGGCGAACTGGAGGCCAACCTGGGCACCATCGCCCATTCCGGCTCCAAAACCTTTTTCAGCAAGCTCTCCGAGACGGACCGCAAGGATGTCAATCTCATCGGCCAGTTCGGCGTGGGTTTTTATGCCGCCTTCATGGTGGCCAAAAAGGTCAGCGTCAAATCGCGCTCCTTCCGCATGGACGACATGGGCCACGAATGGATCTCCGACGGCGGCGGCACCTTCACCATCGCCATGTGCCCCGGCATCCGGCGCGGCACCAGCATTGTTCTCGAACTCACCGACGAGGCCAAGGAGTTTGCCAACGAGGCTACCATCCGGCGGATCATCAAGCAGTATTCCAGCTTTGTTCCCTTCCCCATCAAGCTCAAGGGCGAGGCAATCAACACGGTGCAGGCCATCTGGACCCTGGGCAAGAGCGAGATCACGGAAGAGGCCTACACCGAGTTTTACAAATTCATCGCCAACGCCTATGACGAGCCCCTGACCCGGCTCCATTTTTCCGCGGACGCCCCCCTGGCCATCAAGACCCTGCTCTTCATCCCCAAGGAGAATTTCGAGACCATGGGTTTCGGCCGCATGGACCCGGGGGTCAACCTCTACTGCCAGCGGGTGTTGATCGAGCAGCACAGCAAGACCATCCTCCCGGAGTGGCTGCGCTTCCTGCGCGGGGTCATCGACAGCGAAGACCTGCCGCTCAATATCTCCCGCCAAGCCCTGCAGGACAGCGCCCTGGTTGCCAAGATCAACAAGGTGGTGACCAAGCGGGTGCTTAAATTCCTGGAAGAACTGGCCAAGAGCGAACCGGAAAAGTACACGGAGTTTTGGAAGAACTTCGGCATGTTCATCAAGGAAGGAGTGATCTCGGACTTTGCCTACCGCGAGGAGGCAGCCAAGCTTCTGCGTTTCGAGTCCTCCAAGACCGAAGACGGGGTCTTCACCTCCCTGGCTGAATATGTGGAGCGCATGCCCGAGGGGCAAAAGGAAATTTTCTACATCAACGGCCCCAGCCGCGAGGCCATTGAAAACGGCCCCTACATCGAGGCCTTCAAGAAACGCAATATCGAGGTGATCTACACCCTGGAGCCCATCGATGATTTCGCCATGAGCCACCTCAGCATGTTTGATGAGAAAAAGCTGGTCTCCGCCGACCGCGGCGATCTCGACCTGCCCGAGGCCCCGGCAGAGACCGAGGCAGACAAGGAAAAAGCCCAGAGCGAGGCCATGGACGCCAAGGAATCCAAGACCCTGACCGGTTGGATGAAGGAGGTGCTGGGCGAACAGGTGAAAGAGGTCATCGCTTCAAAACGCCTCACCGACAGCCCGGCCATGGTGGTCAACCCCGATGGCTTTGTCACCAGCAGCATGGAACGGATCATGCGCGCCTCCGGCCAGGGGCTGCAGCAGTTCGGCGGCAAGAATTTGGAGATCAACACCACCCACCCCCTGATCAAGGGGTTGGCTGGGCTGAAAGAGAAGGATGGTGAAGTGGCTGCCAGCGTGGTAGAGCAGATCTTCGACAACGCCATGATCCAGGCCGGACTGATGGTAGAGCCAAGGAACATGGTGGCCAGGAGTTACAAGATTTTAGAGCGGTTGGTGGGAAAATAAGCACGAGATGAAAAAGAATGGGGCGGCTGAAAAAAATTTTCAGCCGCCCCTTGTTGTCTGCAAGTTATGATTTTATGGATATCTCAACTATCCTTCCCCCGCTTATCCTCCAACGTTTCCCTGGCAGCGGGCCGCGTTGCCGCAGGTTGCTTCAAATCAAGCCCCTGGCGGAGACCCTGCATCTTTTCCTGAAACTTCTTGATGTACTGATCCAACACATCATCGGATTCGATCACGTAGGGGGTGATCATCACCAAGAGTTCTGTCTTGGCGGTGCTCTTTTTTCCATACTTGAACGCCCAACCAAGCACCGGGATATCACCCAAAATCGGCACCTTGTTTTCTTCGTTGGTGGTGCCTTTCTTGATCAGGCCGCCCATCATGATCGATTGGCCATTTTTCACCGCCAGCTTGGTCTTGAGCTCCCTGGTTGAGATGATCGGCGAGTCGGTGCCACCCAGGGTATTTTTGACGGCCGCGCTTACCTGCTGATCAATGTCGAGGATAATCAACCCATCATAATTGATCCGCGGCCGGACCTTGAGAATGGTGCCTGTGTCCTTGTACTGCACGGTCTTGTCAACCACCGAGTTATCCAAGCCGCGATCGGTGGTACTGGTGACAATGGGCACCTGGTCACCCACGTTGACAAAGGCCTGTTCGTTGTTCAGCACCAAAATTTGTGGGGACGAGAGCAGGGAAACATCGGTTTGCGCAGCCAAGGCGTTGAGCAATCCGACGAGATCCCCGGAGCTATTAAAAACCGAATAGGCAAACCCGTACGCCTTGCCCACTGGGTCGTTTATGCTTTTCAGGCCAGAAGTCGTCGTAGACCCGGCGGTGGTGGAAAAATACTGGTTGTATTTCGAGCCGTTAATATTGAGCTTGTTGTTCTTCAAAGCCCATTCGATGCCGAATTCCCAAGAATCGTTGAGCGTCACCTCGGCCACCATCACCTCGATCAACACCTGACGGGGCAGATTGTCCAGCCGCTCCAGCATTTTGAGCAGACGAAGATAATCCGGTCTCTCCGCCCGGATCAAAATGATGTTGCGGCCATCGTCGGCCAACAGGCTTGGCTCGCCGCCAAACTGCAGGCTGGTACCGTTTTTACCGCCCCGCTTGCCAGTGCTTGACCGCAACGCGCCAGTCTTGCCAAGAGATTCCGCCTTGCCAGGCGCATCAAACCCAGTGTCGGTCTTCAACCCGGAAGAGGTTTGCCCGGTAAGGGGCTTGGCGGGGGTATCCCCGCTGCCGCCGGACAACGTAGACTTGTTCAGCCCAGTGCCGGTTTCCGACTCAAGGCCTGTTTTCATCTGCCCGGCAGCCGGAGCCTCCCCCCCGGAGATAAAGGCGTTCACCAAGGCAGCCAGCTCCGAGGCCACCGAGTTGCGCACGTTATAAAAATAGACAGGATCGCGGCCCTCGGCAGGGACAACATCCAGCTCCCTGATCCAGCGGTCGGTGCTCTCCAGCAACTGCTCGCTCTTGCTGATCAGGAGCAGGGAGTTCACCCGCTCCAGGGGGATAATGGAAACCGCCTCATGCTCCTTGGGGTTCACCGCCAGGGCAGTGAGGATTTCCTGCAACTCATCCCGCAGGGTGAAGAGCGGCGCGTTTTCCACCCGGATCATCCGAACCTTGAGCGCGGCAAGCGGCGAGATATCCAGGCGGGACAAGACGCTGACGATGTCCAGCACCTTGCTTTCAAAATCACTGACAATAAGGGTGTTCTGGCTGGAGAGATTATAGATGGTGCCGATCTCCGAGAGATAGGGCTCCACCAGCTTCTGGGCCTCGGCCGAGGCAAGGTGCACCACCGGGAGCACCTGCACCACCAGCCGCGAAGAGGTCTTGAGGGATCCGGCCTCGCCCGGCCCGTATATCTGCTGGGGCACGCCGCTCTTGGAGGGGTGGATGGAGTAATAATCCCCCTCGTTGCGCACATCCAGCCCATTGATGTGCAGGATTTTCTGAAATACCCCGAACAACTGGTCCTTGCCGATTTTCTGGGCGGAGTGAATGTTGACGGTGCCCTTGACCTTGGGGTCGACGATGTAATTGATGCCAAGGGTTTCGGAGATGACCTGAATGAATTCGTAGATATCGGCATTGTCAAAGTTGAGCAATATCCCGTCCGCCGCAGCCTCGCTTTTTTTCGCCTTTCCCCCGGCCTGGCCTATTTGCCTCTCAGGCGCAGGGGCTGCGGCGACGCTCAGGTCCTTGATCCTGGGCTGTGCCACGACGGTTTCCTTGCTCCCGTCCTGCGTCTGCTCTTTGGCCGGGGTTCTCACGATCTGGTCGTTGATTTCCTTGAGATCCACCCAGGGACGGGTGGCCGGGGGACTACAGCCCTGGGCAAGGACGAGGAGCAGAAGAACAAATAGAATATGGCTCTGGCGAGGCTTCATGGGCGGATTCCCTTTTTTGGTTCTGGCGGTTATCATCATAAGGGTGGCGGCTCCGGGCGCTTACGCAGCGGATGTTTCCGCAATTCCTCGTCGCTCGGCGGAGGCGGCGCTTGAGGCTTCAACTGTTTTCGCACAGCGGGAGTCCGCTGCGGTTCCGCCGCTTTTTCGACTGGCGTCGTTGCCGCAGGCGCGGCGGTGATCTGCCCGCTCTGCTCACGGCCTGACAGGGGCGACGGGGCAAGGGTCCGGTCTTTTGCCTTGTCGTACAATAATTTCGTTATCTGCTGGCCATCCCGGCTAAAGATGATCTTTTCCGGCAAAATCTCCGTGACCTTGTAGCCGTTCACCGTATCTCCAACCGCAACCCGCAAAAAGCCCTGTTTTTGATCCCCACCCCCACCGCCGGAGGAGTCCGCCTGGCCGCCAAGCGCATAACTGAGCAGCGCCTTGGGATTGGTGGCGGTGATAATGGCGCCACTGTAATGGATTTTGTCGATGGCCACGTTTGCGGCATTTTGGGATTGCCCCCCTCTCCCGCTTCCCGCGGCAAGGCTGCGCTCCGCACTGAAGATATAGCCCTGATTGAGATCAGGCGGTATGGCTGGCAGGGTGGGCTGCAGGCTCTGCCTTCCCCCTGGCATACTCGCACCCTGGGCCTCTTTTTTTTCTTTGACCGCGAGACTCCGCAAAGGATCATCCCGCCAAACCGAGACCAAACCCCAGGTCTGAACCAACAGGAGCAGAAGAAGCGCAACCGCCATGGCAAGTCGGGTGGTCATATCGCCTTGTCACCCTCCTTGCCGATCTTGTAATACCCGCGAACATCCAGGGAAATCTTCAGCTCCCCGGGCTTAAAGGGCTGAAGGGAGAGACTCTCGATCCGGAAAAACTGCTTGCTGGCGTAGCGGCTGTGCAGAAACCGGCCCAGGTCGTTGAGCGTGCCGGACATCCGGATCTTGATAACGATCTCTCCATGTTCCTTGCGGTCGCCCCCGCTCCCCTCGGCTGCCCGCACCGGCTGGATGAACTCCGGCTCAAGCCCGGCGTTGCTGACCTCCGATTGCAGCATGATCTGCATGGCCGAGGCGACTTTCTCTTCATTTTCGCCCTGGAACAGAAAGGATTCAAGCTCCTGTTGCTGGCGGGCCAGCAGGGCGACCCGATCTTCTATCTCCGGCAAGCGCCGAACGGCCTCGCGGTATTGCGCCAGCATACCCATGCGGTCCGTCAGTTCAGCCTGGCGGGCATCGAAATAGCCCAAGGCCCAGCTGCCAATATTGGCGACCAGCAGAACTGCGGCCACTCCTGCCAGGAGATGCCGCCGGTCAAACCGGTGGATGAACTCCACGATCTGGTTCACGGCAGGACAATCTCCATCTGGAAATAATTTTTGTTATTGCGCCGGCTGGTCGATTTGAGGCTCACCTCGCCAAGCCCTTGCAGGCTGGTGGACATCTCGCCCATGTCATCGGCATATCCGTCGAGATAGAGGATAGCCGCCTCTTTCTTTTCCAGCCGGAGTTGATCAAGATAAGCCGAGGGTGGGAGCGTGTTGGTCAAATTGGTCAACAGGGACAAAAGGTCCGGATTTTTACCGATCTCTTCCAGCCTATCGATTTCTTTTTGGCTGTTGCTTTCCTTGCTGCTGAGAGCGTTGATCTTTTTCATGGTCGGCTGCAACTTGGCGATCTCCGCCTCAACCCGACTGCTGGTGGAGTGGAAGCGGTATTCTTTCATGCCCACCAACAAAAACAGGGAAAACACATTGAGCAGCACCAACCCGGCAATCAGGACTTTGAAATAATCCAGCCGCCGGTAGGAGGCGGGCAGCAGGTTAAAGGATTTGCCCAGGGGGGCATCGGCCAACAGAGTGTCGGCATCGGCAAAGCCTCTCCCCTCGGAAGCCGCCGGGAAATACACCGTATCGCAGCCGCTCAGTTCCATGGCCTCCTCAGCGGTGGGCAAGGACGGGCAGAGCAGACGCTGCCGCACCCGACCATTGACAAAGGTCAGGAGCGTGGCCATATCGCCGGGCAAGAGCAAGGCCCATTTTTTCTTTCCCTGGCTGCGGCTTACGTAACGCTGGCTCAAAGGGAACAAGCCGACCAGGCTGTGCCCGCTGGCGGTCAGCGCCTGCAAATGGGGGGCAATACCCTCTTCCGGCACGGCGTAGAGGGTGACCGCCGTTTCCTTGTTCCGCCGCTCCGTTTCATAGCTAAAAAAACAACCGTCTGCCGGAAAAGGCAGGAGCATCTCCATCTGATACCCCATGGCCTGCTTGATGGAGGAACCCTTCACCGGCAGACTGAACTGTTTGCAGAATAACAGCTCTTCGGCAACATAGACGGTTACGGCCGGACCAGCTTTCTGCTGGGGGAGCAGACCGACTTTGGTCAACAGACGGGTGATCACGACCTCGGCCGGATGCGGTTTCGCAACCAGGGCTCCCTCCAGACGGATGGCGCCCTGGTCGGTGATGATCACCTCCGCCCCTCTCATGAATAGCGCTCCTGCCAAGAAAGAATCTGATAGCCATTGGCCAAAATCCGGACCAGGGCATTGATGGTCAGGCCGGGGCCTGCTTGATTTCCCGGGCCGCCGGGCACGCCCGCTTGTCCGGTGGCGGTGATGGTGTAATAGAGGCTTGAGGTCCCTTCCTCGTAGCGGAGAAACGGTTCAAGCTCAGAAAAGCGCGCCTCCCCGATAATCTGCCGGATCATGGCGGCATTGAGAGGGCCCTGGACCTGGCGGACCTCATAATAGGCATGGAGCCGAGACTCATCGCCGTTGACGACAAAGTCGAGCATGGTCGGGGTGAGGCTGTTGACATTGATCCCTTTGCCAGAATTATGGACGGTAAAGACCTCCGCCGCTTCAAACTTCCCGGCCAGACGGTCGGCACCCCGGAGGAGAAAAAACTCCGATGGATCTTCGATTCTGCCGTTTCTCGGGATGTAGGGTTCGGGCAGGTGCATGTAGTATTCCTGTTCAGCGCCGTTAAGCCGCACCAAATTATCCGGATCCCGCCAGTCCTGCAGCGAGTCGATGACCACGCCTGCCTGTTCCATACTGAGTTTCCGATAGCGCAGAAAAAGCTCCAGCAGCCTTGGCTCAGAGGCGTTGAGGTCGATCTTGCCGGATTCGTTGGCTGCATAATACCGAACCTGCCCACCCTTCAGAGAATGGGTGTACTGGAGACCAGGCACCAGCCGTCCGTATTCGCGTTCCGCCTCCAAGGCGAGGGGCTTGTCCATGAGCCGAAACAGCGCGATATTAAAACCTGCCTCGGCCAGGA
Source organism: uncultured Pseudomonadota bacterium (assembly GCA_937868185.1). GTDB lineage: Bacteria > Desulfobacterota > Desulfobulbia > Desulfobulbales > Desulfurivibrionaceae > Thiovibrio. The sequence continues at coordinate 3,942 of CALMMG010000069.1, read as the reverse complement.
TCGCCGCCCGATCGCGGTCCTTGGCATTGGCGGCGAGACGTTGTTCCGTGCGGACATCCAGGCTGAGCTGCGAAGCGAGAAAACTGGCCAGCAGCAGCACCATGATAACGACCAGCAGGGCAAAACCCCGGTTATTGTCAGCCGCCACCCCCCTTGGCAAGCTCCATTGGGTAATCGATACCATACTCTTCAACGCTTTTCAAGCCTCACGGTTTCCAACTGACCGTCTTTACTGCCAATTTTTTTCAGGACGAATTTCTGCCCCAAAACCAACACCTCGCCGGCAAGGTCCGTGCCTCGAAGCTGCTGCTCAAGGGCCATGGCGTCCCGCAGATTAGTGGCCCGCCCCTTTTCCAACCGAAAGATATTGGCGCTGGATTGGGAGAAATTCTGCAACACCGCCACATAGGCCAGACTGAGAATAAGCACCGCAACAAGCACCTCCAGCAAAGTGAAGCCCCGCTGCAGGGGAAAATTACCCAAAGCCATGGGTTGCGTCTTTGCCATCCCCACCTCTATTGCCCCCCGCCCGAAAAGCTCGGGGTCGCGCCGCCAGGCGGCAGGCATTTGGGGACAAAGGCGAACTCTTCTCCGCCCAGACTCACGATCACCCTGTTTTTTTCCGGCTCGTAGGCCAAAGCCACTGGCTGGTCAGCACTGTACATCTTTTCCATTTCGCTGAACTCGGGCAGATACTTCTCACCGTACTCGGTGTTAAAATAATCCTTTTTTTCCAGGTAATAGAGGGCTTGCTCGGCAGCATTAACCCGGTACACCGCCAGCACTGTGCCTGCGGTTCTGTGCAGCAGGGGCTGGCGGGTAACGATACGCAGCACCCCGTCTCCCCCGGTGATCTCCACCTTGCCGAAACGCAGGTCGTACCAGGCCCCGTTCACCTGTCGCCGCAGGAGGCTGAGGAGATTCTTTTCCCTGCTCAGCCGCTCCAGATGTTTCCCGCCCCTGGCGCTGAACGCGATCCCCACGTTGAGTACAGAATAGATCATGGTGCTAACCATCCCTAAAAGCACCACGGCAATGAGCAGCTCAAACAGAGTGATCCCCTGCTGACCGCGCCCCGTCTTAGAAACCGACCGCTTCCCGCCCGTCATTGCCGCACCGGGATGCCGGTGAGCGGATCGATGCGGAACTCCTGGGAACGGTGGCCGCTACGGGACACCATCCTGCCAGGCGTCGCCAGCCCGTCCGGGTAAAAGACCAGGGTTTCCGGGCGAAGTTCAAAGACCGACCCCTCGGAAAGCTCCACCTCTTTTTTTTCCGCCACCGCCCCGCTGAAAGAGAGGCTTTTGGCCTGTGCATCGAAACGCATTGCCACCGGCCTGCCCTTGCCCACCGCCATGAGCCGGGCATAACGGGTGCCCGCGACCAAGGCCGCGGTCTGCTGGCGAAAGCTCAGCCGGTCGAGAAACCGGCCGGTGGCCGGAGCCACCACCCCGGCCATGATGCCCAGCACGGCCAGGACCATGATCAGTTCCAGAAGGGAGAAGCCCCGAGTGCCAAAGATTTGCTTTGCTCTCCCAGGACAGACCATTATCAACCTGCGATATCGTTGATACTGAGAATAACTGACAGCATGGAGATCACCACGTAGCCCGCGACCACGGCGATGAGCAGGATGAAGATCGGCTCCACCATGGCGGTGAGCCGCTTGATCCGCTCCTTGAGCTCTTTTTCAAAATGGTCGGCGATCTGGCCGCACATCTCCCCCACCCTCCCCGATTCCTCCCCAATGGAGAGCAGCTCGGTGGCCAGCTCAGGAAAGAGTTTTTCCGCGCTCAACCGCTCGCCGATGCGGCGGCCTTCCTGGAGGGCGCGGGTAGCCTGGTTGAGCAATCGGCGGTATTCCGCATTCACCGCCACGCCGCTGCCGATCTTAAGCGCTGCGGCAAGATGGACGCCGTTGTTGACCAAGACCTCAATGGTTCGGAATATCCGGGTGGTCTCGAGGTTGCGGACAAAATCGGACAACACCGGTATCCGCAAGGCCCAGTGGTCCAAGCGGGCCTTGCCGTCCACAGTTTTGAAATAGCTCCAGGCCGCCAGTGGCGGCCCCACCAGCACCAGGGCGGTCAACAGGGGATGGCTACCGATCCACTTGGCCGTGGCCATGAGCAGCACCACATTGGTGGGCAGTTGCTGACCCATGCCCTCGAAGAGAACCTCGAACCGGGGCAGGATGGTGGTCAGCAGGATGATGATCGCAAGAAAACCGACACCCAAAAGAAACAGCGGGTAGATGGAGGCGGAGATCACATACTGCTGGAGTTCCTGAAAGGTCGCCTGATAGCCGGCGATCTTCATCAGCATGGCGGGCAGGATGCCGCCCTCTTCCCCGGCCCGGACGATGTTGATGTACATGGGGGAGAAATGCGGATAATCACCCAGGGCCTGGGAAAAGGATTTGCCTTCCTTGATCTTTTGCTCCAGCTCACCGACAAACTGCTGGAACACGGGCTTATGGCTGTGCCGCTTCATCACCCGCAGCGCCTGGTCCAGAGCCAATCCGCTTTTGAGCAGCAACCCGATCTGGTTGGTGAAAAACTCAATATCCGCCCGTTTCAATTTTTCCTGACGGAAACGCAAGCGCAGACCAAACCCCTGCGGCAGGCTGAGGCCGCCTCCCTGACGGCGGATGTTTAGCGGACGCAACCCCTGCTGCATCAACCGTTTGGCTGCGCTTTCCTGGTCCGGCGCCTCAAGAACCCCGTCCTGGCTCTGGTTGTTTCCGTCCAGGGCCGTGTATTTAAATTGCCCCATTTTCGGTTCCCCTACAGACCCTGACCACCTCGCTGAAGGTGGTCAGTCCCTGCCGGACCTTGGCCAACCCGTCGGTGAACATGGATTGAAACCCCTGCTCCTCGGCAATCTTTCGCAGCTCCATCAGGTCCAACCCCTTAGAAATCCCGCGGTTGATGGCCTCGTCGATGACCAGCAGCTCGTAGAGGCCGATCCGCCCGGTGTAACCGGTGTTGGAACAATGCGCGCACCCCTTGCCCTCGTAGATGGGAAAATCCTCGCCCGCTGGCTGGTAGCCGAACTCGCTGAGCATCCCCTGCTTCTCCTTACAGTGCGGGCAGATGCAGCGCACCAACCGCTGGGCCAAAACCCCGCGCAGGGAAGAGGAGATCAGAAAACGCTCCACGCCGAGGTCGGTCATCCGCACCACCGCGGAGATGGCGTCGTTGGTGTGCAGGGTGGAAAAAACCAGATGGCCGGTGAGCGAGGACTGCACCGCAATCTCCGCGGTTTCCAGATCACGGATCTCGCCGATCATGATCACGTCCGGGTCCTGGCGGACAATGGAGCGCAACCCCGAGGCAAAGGTCAGACCGATCTCGGCCCGGACCTGGATCTGATTGATCCCGTGCAACTGGTACTCCACCGGGTCTTCCACGGTGATGATCTTGTTGTCGCCGGTGTTGATCTGGTTGAGCGCGCAATAGAGGGAGGTGGTCTTGCCGCTGCCCGTGGGGCCGGTGACCAGGATGATCCCGTCCGGCATGGCGATGAGGCGGCGGAACTCCTCCTCGATCCGGCTGCCCATGCCCAGTTTGACCAAATCCAGGATGATGGAGGCCTTTTCCAGGATGCGGATCACCACGCCCTCGCCGAAGATGGTGGGCAGGGTGGAGACCCGCAAATCGATCTCGCGGCCCGAAACCCGCATGGAGATCTTGCCGTCCTGGGGTAGCCTCCGCTCGGCAATGTCGAGCCCGGCCAGGAGCTTGGTCCGGGAGATAATCGCGGGCTGCATGGCATGGGGCGGGATTTCATAATCGTGGAGGATACCGTCGATGCGCAGCCGTATCCGCAACCCGTCTCCAAAGGGCTCCAGGTGGATATCGCTGGCCCTCCGCGTGACCGCCGTGTCGATCAGGTTGTTGACATACTTGATGACCGGCGCCTCGGAGGCCATGTCCTTGA
>CALMMG010000068.1 GCA_937868185.1 uncultured Pseudomonadota bacterium | reverse complement strand
CCAAGGAAACACCAGCAGAAAAACCGCCCGGACCGTCCCAAGAAGCGCAATCGGCTCCGGCACAGCCTCAGCCGCCGGCCCCGCAGCCTCAGGTTTTCACGGATTACAACACTGGCCTGGTCTTCACCTACCAACGCCCCTGGCGTGTGGTCTCAACCCAGGGAGAAGGATCTATCCTGGGCAGAGACGGACATTCGCAAATAACTACCCGCTTTGCCACCCTGACCACGGACAAAGAAAAGAGTACCGAAAGAGGATATTTTTATGTAGAGGGGGACAGCATCGCCGGAGCAATCGGCAAAACCGTGCAATCCATGCTTGGCACCGGCAACAAACAAGCCGCCCGGGAGAAAACGCCCCTCGATGTGCTGCTGACCCAAAAGAATTTCCCCAACCTCATCATCGAGAAACGTTACCGGGGAAACGATGGCGGGGTGATCGTCCAGAAATGCCGCCACAAGCAGCTACCCGGCGTATTCCAGGTGTACCATGTCTTCATCGATGACAAGGTTGCCTCATTCAGCCTGTCCGAGGTGAAAAATCGCCAACTCCGGCTGGAGATGCAACAGATCGTACTCTCCACCAGAAAGCCATAAAGCCTTCGGCTCATGGAAACGAAAACGGAACAGACATGACCAAGCTACGATTTCCTAGACCGTTCAAACACGACCATCCGCCGATACAAAACGTCAACCAAATCATTGCAACCCAACTGACCTTCGGGCAAAAAGCCTCCGACTGGGTTGCCATGAATCTGGGAAGCTGGTGGTTCATTATCATCCAGACCATAATCCTGGCAATCTGGGTGATAGTTAATGTTACCGCCTGGCTGCGCCACTGGGACCCCTACCCCTTTATCTTCATGAATCTGGTGCTTTCCCTACAAGCTGCCTATGCCGCACCCATCATCATGATGAGCCAGAACCGGCAGGCTAATCGAGACCGGCTGGAGGCACGCAACGATTACCTGGTTAATGAAAAGGCCGAACAGGAAGTTCGGGCCATTCTCGAGCACCTGGCAGCACAGGATGCTGCCCTGCTCGAAATACACCAGTGGCTTGCTGAATTACGGGCACAATCGAACCTCTCCGGACCTTCCTCCTCGGACCAAGCAATCAGCTGAGCATCGGGCACGCTCGCACAAAAAAAATCCTCTTCCCGACCAGGAAAAAGGATTTTTTTATGGCACAGCTTCAGGGCTATGAATTCAGATACTGATTGATTCCATCGGCAATAATCTTGAAAATCTCGGTGAATCGCTCCTCGTTGCGCTCAAGCAGGGTGATCCGAAACCCCTGCAACTCGGTGGCAAAGGAGGAGAGCGGCACCACACAAACGCCAGTGGCCCCCAGCAGGTAGTAAACAAACCTTTTATCATAGGCCACATTGGGCCCGTTCACCAGACTTTCCACCTGGGCGCGAACCTCCTTGTTGCCAATGGAGAGGGTCTGCCGACTATTCAGCCTCCCTTCCTTGAAAACAACACTCATGTAAAATGCGCCGTTGGTCCGGTTCACCAGAACACCGTCAATGTCCTTCAGGGCATCGTAGGCAATGTTGGAAAACTTCTCGTAACGGTTGATCCTCTCCTGCAGATAAGGAACATACTGGGGATGGCTAAGAATGGCAGGGATCGCCCGTTGCGGCAGGGTGGTGGAGCAGACCTCCACCATCTTGGCATTGAGGATCGAGGTCACATACTTGGCGAACATGGGATCACGGTCGCCGTTGTAGACCTCGATCCAGCCGCAGCGGGAACCGGGCCAAGGCATTTCCTTGGAGATACCCCGCATGCAGATGGCCGGGACATCGCCGATCACCTCGGCCAGGGGCAGGGTTTTCTGGCCGTTGTAGATGATCGCTTGGTACACCTCGTCGCAAATCACGAACAGATCGTATTTCCTGGCCAGCGCCACCATGCCCCGCAGGATCTCCTCGGGATAGACCGCACCGGTTGGGTTGTCCGGGTTGATGATCAAGATGCCGGCCACGGCTGGGTTGTACTTAATCCGCTTTTCCAGATCATCGAGATCCGGATACCAGTAATTGTTGGGATTCAACCAGTAGGTTACCGGCCGGTCTCCGGCGTGAGCTGCTTCCGCCGAGGAATGGGTGGTGTAACTGGGCGAGGGCACAACCACCCGCGCAGTTGGCCGCAGGAAGCCAAAAACCTTGCTGATCGCATCGCCCAAGCCGTTAAAAAATATAATGTCATCGGGACCGATCTGTGCCCCGCCGCGCTTGTTGGTCTTGGCGGCAAGGAATTCCCTGGTGGCGAGCATCCCCCGGGTGGGGCAATAGCCGTAGGTGGCATCCTCCATAACCAAATCGGAGACGACCTGTTTCATCCACTGGGGAATCTGTTCACCCTTGGCAACGGGATCGCCGATATTCTCCCAGTAGACCTTGGTCCCCAGCTTCTGCAATTTCTCGCCCACAATGACGATGTTGCGGATCTCATAGGTCAATTCCCCTGCGCCGCTATGCAGGATATCAGTACGCATGCACGTAATCTCCCTTAAAAAAAATCGTGGCTGTATCTCGTTGCGGTTGGCGGGATTTGCAATCAAATCAGGAGTGTAGAATCGACGGTGTGGCAACACCCCTCGCCCATGCGCAAGGACAAAGGATATTTATTAACACCAGCCCTTGGCAGAAGTCAATAAGTCCTTTACCAGGGCCGCAACATTGCCGATAGAGATAGTAACAGGTGGGCAGAAAAGCCCATGATCAGCCCACGCAGGCAGGAGGCATCGGAATGGCAATCATTCGGTTTTCGATTCTCGGCAATGTGGTCCGTTTCGGCGCCAGGGAACGGCAAAAGATTACAAGCAGCGGGTGCAACGAACCTTACAAGGATCGATACTGGTGCCCACGAAAAAAATGGTTCAACAAGGAGCCCTGCCCCTTCCTCTGTCTGCGGGAATGTGAAAATTACCAAGCCATGTGCGGCAGCGTTTGAGCGCTTTGGCACCAATGGTCAAAGATAATTTTCAGGTCCGTTCGGCAAGGGGGACAAAGGGCCGCCGTTTGGGGCCGACATACACCTGCCTGGGTCGACTGATCCGCCAGTCGGGATCGTCCCACATCTCTTTCCAGTGAGCTATCCAGCCTGGCAAACGACCGAGGGCGAACATCACCGTAAACATATTGGTGGGAATGCCGATGGCCCGGTAGATGATCCCGCTGTAAAAATCCACATTGGGATAGAGGTTCCGTTCCACGAAATACGGGTCCTTCAGGGCGACTTCCTCCAGTTCCTTGGCGATATCCAGCAGAGGGTCGGAGATATTCAGAGCCGACAGCACATCATCGCAGGCCTTTTTGATAATCAGCGCCCGCGGGTCGTGGGTCTTGTAAACCCGGTGCCCGAAGCCGACCAGACGGAAGGGATCAGCCGGATCCTTGGCCTTGGCGATATACTTTTTATAGTCCCCTCCTTCCTCATGGATCTGGGTGAGCATCTCCATCACCGCCTGGTTGGCCCCGCCGTGGAGCGGTCCCCACAGGGCGTTGATTCCAGCGGAAATCGAGGCATACAGGTTGACCCTGGCACTGCCGGCAACCCGAACCGTGGCGGTGGAGCAGTTCTGTTCATGATCGCCATGGAGGATCAGCAGCTTGTTCAAGGCCCTGACCACCGTGTCGTTGATCACATAGGGATTAACCGGCGAGTCAAACATCATATTCAGGAAGTTGGCGCAGTAGCTCAGATCATGCCGCGGATAGACCAGGGGTTGCCCCATGGACTTCTTATAGGAAAAGGCCGCGATGGTCCGCACCTTGGAGATCAGGCGCGCCGCCATCTCTTCGATGTTTTCCAGCGGGTTGTCCAGCATTTCCGGGTAAAAGCTGCACAGGGAACTCACCATGGAAGAGAGGATGGCCATGGGCGGGCTGTTGGGCGGGTAGCCATCAAAGAAACGGATCATGTCCTCGTGGATCATGGCGTACTTGCCCAACATCTGGCTAAACTTGCTCAGCTCTGTCTGGGTGGGCAGACTCCCGTGGTCCAAAAGATAGGCGACCTCGACAAAGGTGCAATTCTCAGCGAGTTCCTCGATACCATACCCGCGATAGCTGAGAATTCCCTGCTCCCCGTCCAGAAAGGTTATGCTGCTGCAACAGGAGCCGGTATTCATGAAGCCACTGTCCAGCGTAATATACCCGGACTGGGCGCGCAAGGCCCGGATATCGATGGCTTTTTCCCCCTCACTGCCGACAACAACCGGCAACTGGTAGACCTTGCCGTCGAGCTTCAACTCTGCCGTTTCTTGACCAACAACCACATTTCCCATAAGAGCTTTTCTCCGCTGCACCGCTCCTGTTCCGGCGGCTCGCCTGCATTTTCATAAAAACCGTAATGAAAGATCGTCTCAGATCGTTTAATATACTTGGATACCTTTTTTTTTCAAGTAAGAACCTGGAACGCACCATCCACAAGGAGAACCGTGGCAACAGAAGCGAGCACCGACTTGTACCAACAGCGCCTCAAGAAATTCATCGAGGAGGTCACCCTGTACCCGGTCTCCTGTGAACGCTTAGCCATGGGCCGCGACGACCTTGCCTGGCTAGACGGGGTACTGGCCGGGGGGGCAAAAATCGTCCAGCTGCGAGACAAGGAGTCCGATGGCCTGCGCCTCTTTGAAAAAGCCAGAATCTTCCGCCAGAAAACCCTGGATGCCGGAGCCCTGTTCATCGTCAATGACCGGGTGGATATTGCACTCCTAAGCGGCGCCGACGGGGTCCACCTGGGCAACAGCGACCTCCCAGCAGCAGAGGTCCGCGCCCTGGCCCCGGATCTCATCATCGGCGTATCCTGCAACACGGAAGAACAGGCCTCCACCGCCGAAAGCCGCGGAGCCTCTTACTTCAACATCGGGCCGCTCTACGCCACCCAGACCAAGGACGGCCTTTCCACCTTCCTCGGACCTGGAGCCATCCAGAAATTCAGCGCCCGATCTGCCCTGCCCTTTACAGTCATGGGCGGCATCAAGAAAGAACATATCCCGGAGCTGATCGCCATGGGCGCCAGACGATTGGCCGTGGTCACGGCCCTGACCTGTGCCGATGACATCGCTACGGAAACCAGAGCCTGGCTGGCCGCGATCACACATCAAACCACGCTTGCCTGAGGCAAGAATAAAACAAAGGAAGAACCTGTGCCCACTCTTGACCAACGACTCGCCGACATCAAGCTGCTCATGCA
>CALMMG010000067.1 GCA_937868185.1 uncultured Pseudomonadota bacterium | reverse complement strand
TTTTCCGGGCCACGCCCGAGGAGGTTCGCCTCCTGCTGGTGGACCCCAAGCGCATAGAGCTTTCCTGCTACGAGGATATCCCCCATCTTCTCCACCCGGTGGTGGTGGATCCCAAGCTGGCGAGCCGGGCCCTGCTCTGGGCGGTACGGGAGATGGAGCGCCGCTACCAGCTGATGGAAGAGGCCAAGGTCAAGAGCCTGGCCAGCTACAACGCCGAGGCGGTGGACAAGCTGCCCCTGATCGTGATCATCATCGACGAGCTGGCCGACCTGATGATGGTTTCCTCCCGCGAGGTCGAGGATTCCGTGGCCAGGCTGGCCCAGATGGCGAGGGCTGCGGGCATGCACCTGATCCTCGCCACCCAGCGCCCCTCGGTGGATGTGCTCACCGGCTTGATCAAGGCCAACTTCCCGACGCGGATGTCGTTTAAGGTCTCCTCCAAAATCGATTCCCGCACCATTTTGGATGGGAGCGGGGCCGAGCACCTGCTGGGCGCCGGCGACATGCTCTTCATGCCCCCCGGCACCAGTAAGCTGCAACGGATTCACGGCGCCTATATCTCGGAAAAAGAAACCGAGCGGATTGTCTCCTTTCTCAAGGAGCAGGGCGCTGTGCGCTACGATGAATCCGTGCTCAAGCTGGCCGAGGAGGCTGAGGCTGGCGAGGGCGACGAGGGTGGGGAGTCGGACGAAAAGTATGATGAGGCTGTGGCCCTGGTCTGCGAGTCGGGTCAGGCCTCCATCTCCATGGTGCAGCGGCGCCTGCGGGTGGGCTACAATCGGGCCGCCCGGATGATCGAGCTCATGGAAAAGGAAGGGGTGGTCGGCCCGGCGGACGGCTCCAAGCCCCGCGAAGTATTGGCTCGCAAGACGTACTGATTATTTGTTACAGGCGGCTTGCCATAATTTAATCAATGACTAAATTACAGGACAGCGATGTTCTGTTTTTTTATAGGATTTTGGTGAGGAATGAATATGAGAGTGGCTGGATCGCCCATTGATATAACCAAGGTTCGGACGGTTGTGTACCACATGCCGGATGGCCAGCAGTTTTCCATCAACATGGAAGGGATTGAGCAGTTTGTCGAGCTTGGGCCGGGGCGCGTCTGCGACACCTCGGAGATCGACGGGGTGCTGCATTTCTTCCCCCGCGGCAACGCCTAGTTTCCGCGTCCCCCTGCTTCGGTAAACCGATGCTGATCAATCCCAAGAGCGACGGCCATGTCCACACCCGGCTCTGCCACCACGCCACCGGCGAGATGGAGGAGTACGTTGTCGCTGCCATTGGTAAGGGGCTTGAGGAGCTTATTTTTCTTGAGCACCTGGAATGCGGCATCCGCTACCCCGAGGACACCTGGCTTTCCGAAGAGGATTTTGCCGCCTACCATTGCGAAGGGCAGCGGCTGCAACAGGTTTACGGGGACAGGATTCACATCGGGCTTGGGGTGGAGGTGGGCTATAACCCCAGGCAGGTGCCCGCGATTCTTGATTTTCTCCAGCAGTACACCTGGGACCGGGTCGGTCTCTCCTTCCATTATTACGAGATCAAAGAACGTCACTACAACGTGGTGAGCCGCCGCAAGCTCAATCTGGAGCCCTTGGGCAAGCAGGGAGTGGAGCGGGTTATCTCCGACTATTTTGCCACATTGCTGGAGGCGGTTGATACCTTGCCCGGCACGGTGCTTTGCCATCTGGACGCCGTGCTGCGTCACCATCCCGAGGTGCATTTTACCGGGGGGCACCGGCGGCAGATTACGGAGATTTTTCAGGGGATGCGCGGGAAGGGCATGGCCTTGGAGGTCAATACCTCCGGGTTTTCCCACCGGGGGGAGCAGTATCCGGTGCGCTCATTGATCGATGAGGCTGTGGCCTTGGGGGTTCCGCTGGTGGCTGGGTCGGATGCGCATCGGCCCGGCGAGGTAGGGCGGTTTTTTGAGAGGTTGTGGTAGGCCGCGTTCGCGGAACACTTATCTCTGCGCGGACTTCATGCCGAGGTGCACTCCCAGCCCGAGGATCGCGGTGCTCACTATCTGGACCAGGTGAAAGAGCCCATTGTGATCAAAGGGGAAAAGAAGGTGGAGCGAGAGATTGCTTGCCTGCACTGCGGCCGCAGCCAGATTGAGGAGAATTGCCAGGGCAACGACTGCGGCGCCTTTCACCCGATGGGTGACGGCCAGAAAGGTGTAGATGGCCAGTCCGCTCAGCATAATCGTTGCCACATACACGATGAAGACGATGAACTTTCCGCCCAGCAGCGCGGTCAGTCCGAGAAAGGTAGCGCTCATCCCGATGCCCCATGGGACAAGGCGCTTTGCCGTCACTTTGCCCCGCCAATCAGCAACAGCTCCCATGATGAACAGCAGTACGAGGATTCCCAGGCTCAGGTAGAGAGGGGTCCATAGCGCTATGCGGATGGACTTTGGTAGCTCCAGGGCGTGTATCAGGGCGCCGAGGAAGGATGCGGTTGCGAGGAGGGCGAAGGCTGAGCACCAGAGGTTGGTTCGCCAGTGGTTGGTGGTCGCAGAGCGCCGGAGGAGGGCGATGATTATGGCGCACTCGATGGCGAGGATGGCATCGGTGGCGCTAGTTGTGAGTTCAGTTGGGGAGTTGATGAGAGGCACGGATGGCTCGTTTGGTTAGCAATAAATGGGGATTGTTCATTTCTTTGCTTGCCCAAAGAAACGAACCAAAGAAAGGGCCCCCTGTGTCCCTTGTCCCGCCGTTGGCGGGATGCCCTGTGCTCCTCAAAGCTGCCGGGACGTTGCAAACTCGCTGCGCTCAAACAGTGCAACCTCCCTTTTCGGCAGCTTTTCCGGTGCTCGGCTGCGTGCCAATGGGGGCGGCCCTAATTTTTCCCAGGAATGTTCACTTCAACCACCGGGTTAGATGCGGCCCCGAGTAAAGAGCGAAATTCATTTTCTAGACTGAGGCGTGCGAGTGGAACTTGATTTTTGATTGCTTCCCAGCCAGCATTCCATATTTTATATTTTTCCTGCCGAGTGTGCTCGTTAAGGCTGTCTTCGTGAAAATTGAAATAGACACCAAGGTTAATGACAAGCGCCCTTACCTCTCTGATCAGTTGTTCTAAAGAACTACAGAGTTCAGTAGGAAGATAGATCCGATGTTTGTCAAAATAGCGATAAAGATCGGCAAGTTTGTTCATTGCTATCTGGTGTTTTTCATTCTTGTTAGGTTCTCCCGCCCACTCCATTAGCGATAAGAAACTCTCCGCATCCCATAAAGCTTCAACGAGGAAGCCATAAAGTTCTGCGATGACAGCGGCACGTTTTTCATGAAGCCGAGAAAACCGTACTTGGTGCTCAATCGTTTTGAGTTGAAGTTCATTCTTAAGACGTTCTATAGCTGCGTCCGACTTCGCCTTTAGGTCGGATTCAAATTGCTTGGTGTCGCGCACTATCAATTTGTCCAGTAGTGACTTGCCTATAACGCCAAGAACGGCCAATAGAGCGGCATTTCCGCCGAATGCTAGGAGAATGGTCTGCCAAGTTTCCATATGACTAAGCCGCTAACGGTTTATTCTACAGTTCTATCCATCATTCCGAAAATCATGAAGGGCAGAAATAGATTTTTCTTCATGCCAAGCTAATCATCAGCGGAATAACGTGCAGCTTCTTGGAAACGGTCTGGGTGGTACCGAGCTTCCAGTCGGTGCAGGTGGCCTTGTCGCCTAGGAGTGCGTCGATCTCCGCTGTCAGCCCCTTGATGTTGATGATGGGGTGGCGGCTGAAGACCTCGGGCAGGCCGTAGGTCAGGTTGCAGGCCAGGCATTTGCCGGGGCGCTCGTGGAGTTCCAGGGCCAGGGTGAGGGTGTTTGCCGCCTGGCCTTTGTAAACGAGGCGGATGTCGTAGGCCCCATCTTCGGCGTCGCCGAACAGGGCGTCGAAGAAGGCGTTGGCCCGTTCGGGCGGAAAGAGGGTCTGTAGGGTTTCCTGGGTGAAAATATCCTGTGCGTTGTTCATTTCTATTTCCTTGGAATTATGTAAAAAGTTGTCTTGCTGGTGTCTTATTTTTGTAACGAGCTACTTTACCAGCCAGGCATGAAAATTAAAACTTTTTTGTCGATTGCCCACCTGCTGTTGTGTTAGAGTTGCCGCCATGCAACCCACCCTATTTCCCATGACGCCAAAGCCCCAGCCCGCCCGCTCCGCCAGCCAGATCAGCCGTAAGGCCTTGAACGAGGCGCAATACGAGGCGGTGACCACCGTGAGTGGTCCGGTGCTGGTCATTGCCGGGGCAGGCAGCGGCAAGACCCGCACCCTGGTCTATCGTCTGGCCCATCTGGTCGAGCAGGGCGTGCCCCCGGAGCAGATCCTGCTGCTGACCTTTACCCGCAAGGCGGCCCAGGAGATGCTGCACCGGGCCAGCCTGCTGCTCGATGATTCCTGTCGCCGGGTGATGGGCGGCACCTTCCATGCCACAGCCAATCTGCTGCTGCGCCGCTATTGTCGCCATCTCGGCTATGAATCTAACTTCACCATCATTGACCAGTCCGACGCCGAGGGTATCGTCAATCTGCTCAAGTCCTCGCTGAACCTGGGCGGTGAGAATAAGCGTTTTCCTTCCAAGCGGGTGGTGATCTCCATCCTGAGTAAGTCGGTGAATAAGGGGCTGGGGATCGAGGAGCTGGTCGAGGCCGAATACGGCCATTTTCATGATTTTGCCGAGGATCTGCAGACCATTGCCCAGCATTATCGGCGGTTCAAGCTTGAGCACAGCCTCATGGATTACGACGACTTGCTGGTGAACTGGCGTCGGATTCTGGAGGAGTTTCCCGAGGTGCATACCGAGCT
>CALMMG010000066.1 GCA_937868185.1 uncultured Pseudomonadota bacterium | reverse complement strand
CAACCCGTGGCCGGCGACCTGCGCTTCATCGTCACCGTGCTCAAGATCGACAACGATCTGGAACGCATCGGCGACCTGGCCGCCAAGATCGCCGACAAGGTCATCCTGCTCCACGACATCGACCCGGTCCATTTTGCCGCCGACGGCATGCGGATTCCGGAGATGTTCAACGCCATGTTTGCAAAAACCATCTGGATGTTCCAGAATACCATGGAAGCCTTTGTCAACGAGGACACCGACCTGGCCTACAAGGTGTGCCTGGAGGACGACGAGGTGGACCGGGCCAAGGGCGCCATCCGCACCGAGATGGAGGAGATCATCATGCGCGACCCGGCCCAGCAGGTCTATCTGGCCAAACTGATCAGCGTGGCCCGGAGCATGGAACGCATCGCCGACCACTGCACCAATATCTGCGAAGACATTATTTATATGGCGCAGGGCAAGATTGTCCGCCATCATATAACACGATAGCCCTACGGAAATTGCTCAGGAGAAATAGAATGGCCAGAGAAACCATCCTTGTCGTGGAAGACGATGAAAACATCCAGCAGCTGGTGGGCTACAACCTGGCCAAAGCCGGTTTCCATGTGCTCTATGCCGACAACGGGGAACAGGCGCTCAATGTCATCAAGCGGGAAAAGCCGGAGCTGATCGTCCTTGACCTTATGCTCCCCGGCCTCAACGGCTTCGAGATCTGCAAGCTGGTGCGCAAGGACCCCAAGACCAAGAACCTGCCCATTGTCATGCTCACCGCCAAAAGCGAGGAAAACGACATGGCCGCCGGCCTGGATCTGGGGGCGGACGATTACATCACCAAGCCCTTCAGCCCCAAGATCCTCATCTCCCGGATCAAGGCGGCCCTGCGCCGCAAGGAGGGGTTGGCCGAGGAAGGGGCCGAGAGCAAGAAGGCCGGTCCGCTCACCATCCACGGGATCACCATCGACCCCAACCGCTACGAGGTGCTGGTGGGCGAAGAGGCCATTGCCCTGACGGTGACTGAATTTTCCATTCTGGAACTCTTGGCCCGGCGGCCAGGCTGGGTCTTCAACCGGCAGCAGATCATCGACGGGGTTCGGGGCTATGACTACGTCATCACCCCCCGCGCCGTGGATGTGCAGGTGTTCGGGCTGAGGAAAAAACTGGGCGAGGCGGGCAGACACATCGAAACCGTGCGCGGCATCGGCTACCGGATGCAGGGCTAGAAGGGGATTGAAACGAACAACTACGCCAGCCTACCATGCCACAACACCAAGAAACCAGCAACGGGCCCACGCCAAAATTCGCTCCCCTTCCTAGTTACAAAACCCCAAAAGCATCAAGAGTTCATACGAAAGCGCGGCAACCAAGCCGGCTGCGGGAAGGGTCAGGACCCAGGCCATGACCATGCTCTGGGCCACGCCCCAACGCACGGCGGAGAGCCGCTTGCTGGCGCCTACCCCGAAGATGCTGCCGGAGATGACGTGGGTGGTGCTCACCGGCATGCCGAAGTGGCTGGTCACGAACAGAACGATGGCGGAGGAGGTCTCGGCGGCAAAGCCGTGCACCGGCTCCAGCCGGATGATCTTGTGCCCCATGGTCTTAATGATCCGCCAGCCACCCACCGAGGTACCTAGGGCCATGGCCAAGGCGCAGGACAACACCACCCAGGTGGGAACCACAGGATCGGGAATCAACCGAGCGCTCACCAAGGCCATGGTGATGATACCCATGCTCTTCTGGGCGTCGTTGAGTCCGTGGGTAAAGGCCATGGCTGCGGCGGAAACAATCTGTAGATGGCGAAAGCTCGCGCTCACCCGGCCCGGATGCACATGGGCTAGGGTTTTGAATATCCCCCCCATCAGGACAAACCCGAGGACGAAGCCCATAGCCGGAGATCCGACAAGGGGGATCAGTACTTTCTTCACAATCCCGCCCCAGAGAACAAAGGGCAACCCGCCGTGGATGATGGCCGCGCCGCACAGTCCGCCGATCAGGGCATGGGAGGAGCTGCTGGGGATGCCGTATTTCCAGGTGATCAGGTTCCAGACGATTGCTCCGAGAATGGCGGCGAGGATGACCACCTGAAACACCTGCTGGTTCGAGGCAAACTCCTGGGAATAGGCCATTTCCAGGAGCGCCCGGTTCGTATTGGCCAACTCTTCCGGCTTCAACTTGCTGGAATTCTCGGCTTTGGCCACGGTCTTCGCCTTGAGCTCGACTGCGGCAAACCGCTCGGCCGTGTAAAGATCCTTGCGGGTGATGACGCGGTTCAGGTCATCCACCATGGCGACCTGCAGCTCCTGGGAAGCAGTGTCGCCCTCCGCATATTGCCCGAGCAATTCCTGGGTCGCGGGCGAAAGCTGCGTTGCCAGATATTGGGAGACCGGGTCTGCGGGATGTTTCAGCTTGGCGGCAAACGCTGCGGGCTGGTGGATATCAACCACCTGAAACCGCGCTGTATCGACCAGTCCGCTGGCCACCGTGATCGCCACCTGGGTGGAGAACAGGGCGCCGACAAAATTCAGGCAGGCCGCCATGATAATGGCTTTGCGCGGCGAGAGCACCCGGGTGGAGACCACGGTGGCGATGGCGTTGGCCGTGTCGTGAAATCCGTTGATATAATCAAAGGCCAGAGCACAGACCACAACCAGCACGAGCAGCAGCGACAGACTAAGCATATTTCACAACCACACTTTCGATGATGTGGGCGACATCCTCGCATTTGTCCAC
>CALMMG010000065.1 GCA_937868185.1 uncultured Pseudomonadota bacterium | reverse complement strand
CCGGGCTTGACGGTGTCCAGATCGATGAGGCTCACCGCCCGGCCGGTATCGCGGCTAAAGAGGATGTTGGCCAGTTTGGGGTCGCCGTGGATCGGACAGGGGTGCAATTCTCCCCGTGCCCGTGCGGATTCGAGCACCTCTGCCGCCTCTTTTCGTTCACCAATGAAGCGGTGGCAGAAAAGCGCCTCCGGCGACGGATCGGGCCGGGGAGGCGCTGCTGCGAGGGCGGTGTAGTGGGCCAGATAGCCGGGGGTTATATGGAAGCCGGGCAGGGTGTCGTGCAGCAGGTGCGCAGGCAGGTCGTGGATCAGGGCATGGAAAAATCCCAGCCCCCGGCCTGCCTCTTCGGCCTGGGAAACGCTTGCGATGGTGTCGAAAGTCTGGGTCTCGGCGATAAAGCTCTGGACTCGCCAGCAGGCCCCATCCTCATCTCGGCAATAATCAGCGCCGTTGAGGCTGGGGATGATGGTCGGTAGCTCCCAGCACCGATTCGGCTGTGCCAGCAGTTTGGGGCGGACATGGTCGTCGAGCATCCGCAGGTTGTGCATGATCTGTTCGGGTCTCGGGAATACTGCGGGATTGAGGCGTTGCAGGATGAAGTCCAGGCTGCCTTGTCCGCTCGCGATCCGGACCAGATAGGTGTCGTTTACATTGCCGGTGCCGTACTCGCGCACACTGAGGATTTCGCCGGGAAAGGCAAACTGCTGGGCGATGGTGGCAGGATCGGTCACGGGGAATCCGGGGAGGTCTGCTTTAGCGGAACAGGTAATGCTTGCGAACCGCGGTATGCACCTGCCACTGGCAATCCAACCCCTGGGGAAAGGTCACATAATCGCCGGGGAGGATGTGCACGGTTTGATCCGCAGTGGTCACGGTGATCTCGCCTTCCAGGATATAGCAGGATTCTTCCTGGTCGTAATGCCAGGGAAAGGTCGAGGGCTCGCACTGCCAGATCGGCCATTCGTCGAGGCGTAAGGTTGCGCGCTTTTTCGGGGAGAGCTTTTCAATGGTGATGGGCATGGGTTTCCCTCGTCAAGGTTACAGGATGGTGTTGCTAACTGATAGCCGTGGCCTCGGTATTTGTCAATTCCTAAGACCAGGGGCATGAGGTAGGCCTTGCCAAAAGAAATAACACCAGATATAAAAATGAAGCAGGCGGAATGATTTTGTAACTATGGTCAGGTGTTGGCGGGGGCTGCCTGTCTGGACCACAAGGGAGAAAATGATGACTGGCGGTTTTCATGAGCAAAGAAAAGAAGCGCGGGTGTATTTCCCTCCGGAAGAAAATATGTGCGCGGTCTTTGTTTTTCCCGATTTTGGGCATTTTTCCTTTTCCGCCGCACTCCTTGATATGAGCATGGGGGGAGTGCAGTTCTCCTTGAAACGGGAGGAGTGGAACTCTCTGGAACTTGGGAGTCAGCTTGTTCTTGCCCAGCTCAGCGAGGGCAAGGATGTTTTGTGCGACAAGGCCATGTCGCTTACGGTGCGTTGGGTGGTGGACCACCCGATGGTGAGCCATGTCAGCGTAGGCTGCGAGTTTGACGGGTTGCCGGAAGATGGTCGGAAAGTGCTGCAGTCTTTTCTGGCACGGAAATTGGCAGCCTGCCAGGCGAGCAAGTCCGGCAGCGCGAGCTGATCGGGATTTCGCCGGTGATCAGGTGAGGCCGAGAACCTTGAGAGGGTTGATCCGCCAGCGTTTGGCAGACTCATAGCTGATGATGCGATCCTCGCCGCCCTTGCCATTGGGCTTGGAGAGATCGATGTCCTTCTGTCTGATTGCCCAGTCGTGCCGGGTGTCATAAATGAGACGAACCACGGGGCGCAGTAGGTTGTCCGTCGATTCCACCACCACTCCGAGCATGCCGCTCTCCAGCTGAACCAGGGTGCCGGCCGGATAGACGCCGATACACCTGATAAAGCGGTGTACGAGTCCTTCGTTGAAATGACTGTGGCTCCAGCCATAGAGCTGGCGCAGCACTTCGACCTGGTCGATGCCGTTGCGGTAGCAGCGGTCCGAGGTCAGGGCGTCGAATACATCGGTAATGGCGGCCATCTGCCCGCCCAGGCTTATGGCTTCGGCGGCAAGACCGTGGGGATAGCCGGTGCCGTCGAACCGTTCATGGTGCTCCATGGCAATTTGGGCCACGGGCAGGGGAATGTTGTGGGTGGTGGCTAGGATTTCCTTGCAGTAGATGACATGCTGCTGGATTTTTTTAAACTCGTCCTCATTGAGGGCGCTGGGTTTATTGAGGATGGCCTGGGGTACGGCCATCTTGCCCACGTCATGTAGCAGTCCCCCCAGGCCTATGGTTCTAGTGGTTTCTTGGTCAAAGCCCATGGCTCGGCAGAAAGCCAGGAGCAGCACCCCCACGCTCACCGAATGGTCGAAGGTGTACTCATCCTTCTTGCGCAACCGCATGAGCAGGAAGAGTGCGTCCTTGTTGTGGCAGATAGAGTTGTCCAATTCACCCACCGCCGTCTTGGCTTCTCGGGTCTGAATCTTTTTTCCAGCTTGCACATCAGCAAGGATATTCTTTGCGGCCAAACTGGCCCGCTGCCGTACTTTTTGGGCCCGGACAATTTCATGACAGATCGGGATATGCTTAAGTTCGCGGTCAACCCGCGCTGTTTGCGGGGTGACAATATGCTCGAACGCCACGGGCGGCGGGGGTATTTTTCGCTCAATTCTGGCTGGAAGGGTCGGTTCGGGACACTGGCCATCCTCGATGTAAACTTGGGTAACGCCCCAGGTTTTGAGGCGTTCGATCTCGGCCTGGTTCTTGATCTTTTTGCTGTTGAAGATAAAAGGGTGGTCCAGCCAGCCACAATCAAACCGCTCGATATGCATACCGGGTTGAAGTGCTTCGATGGGAACCTTCTTGATCATGGCAAGCTCGGGCTGACAGCGGTGGCATTATAGGTTCAGGGTAGATTGCAGGGGTCTCCTTGAAAGAGTATACGCCAAGGCCCAATGGAGAGCAAGAAGGTTGCGCTCGTCCCGCATGGGGCAAGGAAAAATGAGGAGGCGGATGGCCTTGGTTCATTTTTATAGTTCGAGGATTTTTCCTTGCCGGATAAAGGTGGGGATGGCGAGATATCTTTCCTGGGCAAGGTTTCTGGGCGCTCTGGGTGCTAGCTCGAAGGCAGGGAGATTTCTTTCGTTTTGTCCTGCCGGCTGCGGCACGGTGAAGAAAGAAGCTGCGACACACCGGTTGAGTGCGGTGAGAAATCCCTGTTTGAATCCCTGGTCTTTGTAAAACATGGTTTTCCTCCAGATGAAAAAGTTGGGTTGTGTTTTCTTCTGAAGTGAGATTATCATGGTAGGTAGGACAAATGATGTCCTACCTGCAAACTTTTTTTGAAAAAGAAATGGCAAAAGACAAAACCCAACTTTTACGACTGCTGTTTATTGACCGCAAGATCCGCGAGGGGATGCGCAGTGGGATCATGGCGAATTGTAGCTCCATGGCTGCGGAATACGAGGTGAGCGCCAAGAGTATTCTGCGGGATATCGATTATTTGCGGAGTCAGCGCGATGCGCCTATCGCTTACGATGCCAAGGTCCGGGGTTATTATTACACTGAGGAAAATTATGCCCTGCCCGCCATTTCTTTAAATGAAAGCGATCTGTTCGCCATCTGTATCGCGGAGAAAGCCTTGCGGCTACATGAAGATACGCCCATTTACCGTACGCTGCAGAAGGTGTTTCGGAAAATAGAGGAGTCCCTGCCTGAGAAGGTTTCCATCCATCCCGCCTGGGTGGAAGAGAAGCTGTCGGTGATTCCGGAGCGGCAAACCCGGCTTGAGTCGGAGATATGGGAAACTGTGTCGGCAGGCTTAAGCAAAAATCAGACGGTGGCCATTTCTTACCGCAAACCTGGCGTCCGGGAGAGTACGGAACGGCGGGTTGATCCTTATCATCTCGTGCGCTATCAGGGGGAGTGGTATCTCATCGGTCATTGCCATCGGCGCGATGCGATTGTGACCTTCGCCATGTCCAGGATGGAGACGGCGCGGTTGCTTGAAAAAAAGTTTTCTGTGCCTGAGGATTTTGATCACGCGCGCTATAGCGGGAGTCAGTTTGGTATTTTTAGCGGGGAGTGCGAGTTCTTGGTGAAGGTTTGGTTTTCCAGGGAGCACGCCCCGTATGTTCTGGAGCGGGAATGGCATCTCCAGCAGACCGTGGTTCGGAAAAAAGATGGGAGTGTGGTGCTCGGCTTTCCGGCTCAGCATCTCTATGAGGTCAAGCGCTGGGTCCTCTCCTGGGGGAGTGGCGCACAGGTACTTGCCCCAAAGGAGCTGGTCGATTCGGTGCAAAAGGAACTGGCGGCCGCTCTGGCCGATTATGGCCGGGGCACAGGGAGGGTGAAGTCGTGAGCATGGCCAGGTGGCTTCTGCTGCTAGTGCTCCTGGTGAGTATTCCGGGTTGTGGCGAACTCCGCCAGGGAGACGTTGTCTTACCGAAGGTCGCTTCGGAGAAAAAACTGGCCCTGCTGGGGCATACTATCCAGGTCGGTGCCTTTGCTAAGCTGGACAATGCGGTCCGTCTCATGCAGAAACTTGATGCCTTGGGGCTTGACGCCTATTATTATCGACATGCCAGCGGGTTGTACAAGGTCCGGTTCGGGGATTATCCGTCGCGGAAAGAGGCTATGGCCCGGGCTGTGCAGTTACGAAAAGACGGGGTGATCGAGGCGTTTTATCTGGTTGCCCCAGGGGAGTTTGCTGCCGCCCGGTATCGACACTATCAGGACGGATCCTTGCGGAAGATGTTGGTGAGCACGGCGGAGGGTTTTCTCGGTATTCCCTATGAATGGGGCGGGGAATCGGTTGAGACGGGCTTTGATTGCAGCGGCCTGGCCATGACCATTTACAAGCTCAATGGCCTCAATCTGCCACGTAATTCCATGGCCCAATTTTTGGCGGGAAGTCCGGTGCGTCGCGAAGATCTCGCTCCCGGGGATCTGGTTTTTTTTGCCACCAATGGGAATTCGGAAGTGTCCCATGTGGGAATCTATACCGGAAACGGCAAATTTATCCATGCGCCCAAAAAAGGTGACATCATTCGGCAGAGTTCGCTGCGCAACGGTTATTTCGACGGCTGTTACATGGGGGCGCGGACCTATCTGGGCAAGGACGGTTGACCGGCCCCCTGTAACCGTCAGGGATTTCAGGCGGCCATGCTCCCCGGTTGTTGGCTCAGGAAGGCCGGCAGCCCGAACATGGTCATGGAATCGTTGAAATACAGCCCCCCGAATTGTTCGGCGCAATGCGGGCAGCCTCGCAGCCAAAGGATGTGATGCCGGTAACGGTTTTTGGAAAATGCTCTGGCGACCCATTGGCAGCTGCAACATTCAAAGCAATAGAGTAGGGTCCATTCTTCGCCGGCCAAGGCAGCCGCACATTCCCGGCAAATTGGGATAACCATTTCGCGGACCGAGACCTCGGCGATCTCTGTTTCGTGATAGCCAAAGGGCATGACAATGTAGTCCACCGCCGGGAAGTCTTCTCGACGGGTGCTGGGGCCATGGTTTAATTCGCAGCATTCGTTGGTGAGCTCCGCAAGGAGCCGGAGCCTGTCTGTTTCAAACATGGTCCCTCCTTCAACCGCGCCAGGCGGCTTTATGGTCTTGATGCTGGAAGCATGCCCTTTTACAATTCGTATCGGTTTGCAAGGCAGAGAGGATGAGAGGCTTTTGTGGGAGAAGAAAGAACGGGCCGCTGTATGGAAACATTAAAGAAAAAACAGAGGATACCGATAGTTGTGGTGTTGGTATTGTTGCGGAAATGATGGCAAACGATCAGGGATGAAGAGAGAATTAACTATGCAGAAGTGGCAGATAAACGGAACCGTTCAATGGCTGTGTGAGGAATGCGCCAAGGCCAATTCCCATGTCTTTTTGCTGTACCAGCATCAATGGCTCGGCGAGGAAAAGGATCTTGCCGCCTCCTGTGATTGTTGCAGGTGTAAGGATGTGACTGTTGCCCGTATGGGCAAGATGCGCTGGCTGCTCTACCCTTTTCTTTGTCTGGTGCCACGGCAGTGGCCAGCCATGACCAGAGCGGTGCGCCGCGTCAAGTAAGGCAAGGAGCCGAATCCGTGTCAGGCGCGGCTCCTTGCAAATAGCAGCGGTTTTTTAACGGATGGCTTTTTTCAGGTCGAGACCGATGGCGCCGGTGATTGTGGCGCCCCGGAGATTGGCCTGTTCGAGATTGGCCCCGGTCAGGTCGGCTCGCTCAAGGTTGGCTCCAGAGAGGTCGGCCCCGGCCAGGTTTGCCCCGGCGAGGTCTGCACTTGTCAGATTGGCTCCTTTCAGGTTTGCCCATTTGAGGTTGGCTTTGACGAGGTTGGCATTGGTCAGGTTGGCCCCGGCCAGGTTGGCCCGCAGCAGACTGGCTTCGGCCAGATTAGCGCCCTGGAGATTACAGCCAGGGCAGTTCTGGCTCATGCCGCGGTAGATCATGCCTAGATCCCGGCTGGCGGCCTGCGGGCTGGAGGTCTGGTTTGTCTCCTGAATTCTGGGGGTGGATACCGGCGGGGCGGCCTGTTCTTCTACCACCACATCGGGAGAGGTGGTGGCTGTGGCTCTTTTGCTTGGTTGTTTCTGGGAGTCTGCCGCGCCTTTGCCTGTCTGCCCTCGTTTGACACCCTTGGTTATGGTGAAGTAGCTCGATTTTATGCCGTTAGCTGTGTACAGGTTATACTCTTCACCCTTGCGAAACACATCGTAGCAAATCTCCTCGCCAAAGCCCCAGCGCTTGAACTGGAGACAGAGCTTATCGTTTTCCGTTGACCATTTCCCCTCATTTTTCTCAGTTTTGCTTTTTACCGCGTACATTTTGCCATTGCCGTACATTTCGATGATTGCGGTATCGCCGTATTCATAAATGGAAATGGTGTTGTCGGAGAGGAGTTCGGTCAGTTCCGCAGCGGTGACCCGGGTCCCTTCCCCAGCGGGGACTTTTTCCGTGGTGTTTGTCGCCTCTTTCATTAAGGAGCAACCGGTTACAAGAAAAAGAAGCATGGCCGCGAGTAGCAAATAATAACGGGATTGGGTGTTCAATGTTCTCTCCTCGAATTTCACAGTATCATTTTCTGAAATAAGGCAACTGGCTGGCGATGGAATTTTTCCTCTATGGAGATGCGAACACATCCAAATCCAGAAAGGGTGCGGCATGGCTCTGATGATACCTGCCATCCGTTGTGTTCTCAATTTCCTAAGAATATCGTTAATTATTACCTGAAAAAAAAATAAAACGCCAGGCCCATTGTTGTGAAATTACCTTGTTTGTCGAGGCGTGCAATTGTTTTTCAACTGGAAATTTCGTTGTCGAATTGATATATTATTAAATTACCTCATTGTCTGAAATCCTGAGCGGGAATTGTTCTCCCGATGGCAGCTGGGTCCAACACTTGTAACTGGTTCTTTATGAGAGGTTTCTGATGGTCAAAGCCCTGGTAGCGACAGATAACAGCCCTGCTCAACTTTTGATCCGCCTGGTTCTGGGGGTGGTGATTTTTCCCCACGGCGCGCAAAAAGTTTTCGGTTGGTTCGGGGGGCCTGGTTATGCCGCAACAGTCACGGCTTTTTCCGCCATGGGCTTCCCCTTCTGGGCTATTATTATGCTGATGGTCTCCGAGCTTGGCGGCTCTTTGTTGTTGGTCCTTGGCCTTTATACCAGAATCTGGGCGCTGACTATTGGTACGGCCATTGCCATCTGTCTGAAAATGAATCACCTACAGCATGGTTTTTTCATGAACTGGTTCGGGCAGCAACAAGGTGAGGGGTATGAGTACCATATCCTGGTGCTGGGGATTGCCTTGGCCCTTGTTCTCCAAGGCGGGGGCATGCTTTCTCTGGACCGGGTTCTCGCCAGGGACAGGCGGCGGGGTGGGATTCTTCTCTGAGTCTGGCTTACTGGATTGTATGTGCCGCCGACGCGTCATACAGGCTCTGGATATTATGCTCAGCTTCCAGTTCCGCCATCTTGGCCAAGGCTTCTTCTTCGCTCATCCCTAAGCTCTGGGCAAGTTTTTTGATGTCGTATAGGGGTTCCCCCTCATCGGTGTAGCCGATGGGGAAAAGTTCGGGGAAAAACTTGTCGGTTGCCATGCTCGATGCCTGGCTGATCATCTCTCGAATTGCCGGGGGGCCAAAGAGAAACAGCCATTTCACGGCGTCGGCCCAGAGTTTGCTATCCACGGTTTCACTGTGCAGAATCTGCAGGGCCATGCCCAAGTCCCATTCATCCTTGAATGCTGTCATTGTTGTCCCTCCTTTCCGTTGTCATCGTCCTGCCAGAATATGTTTCAGTGATTCGATCACCTTGCTCCCCTCTTTTTTGGAAAGAGTTCCTAATTCGGAGGTCTTGTAGTATTTCTTCAAAAAATTGGCATAATGCGTCGTATCCCAGGCAAGATCCTCCACAAGATGCTTGATGTACATCCTCTGCCGGAAGGTGATTCCGTCCCGGTTGGCACGATAATGGGCGCTTCTGGCAAAATAGCGCATGAGCTTCTGGAAACCGAGGTCATCCAAATCCTTTGCCGAGCGGACTCCTGCCACCTTTTCCATGGTGTCGCGGTATTCCTCTTCGCTTACCTTCAGTTCCTTTTTGACTATATGAATGACGGCGAGTTTTTTATGATCCAGCATGGCGTCTTCTCCTCGTGTCGCATTCTCCGGCGGGATCAGACAAGTCCCAGCCGGGTAAGGTCGGTGAAGAATAGCTCTTCACTCTGGAACAGATGGGTTTCCAGGCCGAGGGCTGTCGCCCTGTCGATATGACCTTGGTTATCATCCACAAAGAGGGCCTGTTGGGGTTCGACCTTCAAGGCCGAAAGGATGTCGGTGAAAAGGCTTGGTTCGCGTTTGGTCTTTCCCAGATGATAGCTGTTAAAGACCTGGCTGAATTCATGGAAAAACGGCTGCCGTTGGTTGAGGCGGTCGAGCCAGTCGGTTTGGTCGCTGACAATAACGGGGTTCAGCCCCTGTTTCCTAAGAGCGCGAACCGCCGCAAGCATCTTGGGTCGCAGGGTAAAGCGGCTGAGGATTGTCTCGGTCAGCGCTCGGTCTTCGCCTTGGATGCCGGTTTGGTCGCGGAGCAGCTGCCAGTATGTATGCTCGGTGCTGTTGCCGGTCACATAGCCACAGGCGTATATGGTTTCGGTGGCCGTGTGGAAAAAAGGAGCAGGGTCAAGGTTGTTTTCCCTGGCGATGACCGCAAGCCCTAGGGTGAAGCCCTCTTCGGCCAGGACTCCGCCATAGTCGAAAAAGATGGTGGTGAGGGAGGATTTGTGTCGCATGGCTCAATCGGCTACCATCAGCAGGTCTATTTTTATCGTGTTTTCCAAGGGCGATCCTCGTTGCATATGGTGGGCAGGTTTAGCCGGACGCTGTGAGGGAATATAAGGCGGGCGGCCTGCAAGTCAAGGCTTGGCGGTCTTGAAAATGTCAGTGCGGCAGGGGCCATTCTTGCTCGCGGGCCTCGGCAAGATAGCAGAAGCGATCCCATTCCACCTCTCGGCCGGAAACCGGGCATTTAAGCTGGACCTTGCGCTCACTCAGGCCGATTACCTGCCAGTCTCCGCCGCGCGGACCCGCAGCAATGTGAATTCTCTGGCCGAGGACAAAGGGGAAGGGGCTGAAGATGGTGACCTGGTGAAGGGGCATGGCAAGGTCCTTCTGGTTGCAATTTAAGGGAGGTACACGAGAAGAGCCCCGCTTTTTTCCGGGCTCTTTTTTTCCCAGATATAGGCGAGGATCGATCCGTTGTTTTTCATGATCTTGAGGCGGGTCTCAATGACGTCTTTGAGTACTGATCCTTCCGGTGAATGGAGGCCTTTGCCGGTTATGACCATGACGGTTTTCAGGTGATTGCGCCGGGATCTGGCCAGAAAATTCTCTGTTTTTGTTTCCGCCTCTGAGGCCGTGCAGCCGTGGAGGTCGATTCGGTCCTGGGGTGGGGGAGAGTTTTTAATCGCGACCTGAAGCGACTGGGCAGGGGTTGGCTGCTCTTCTTTTTCCGTAAGTATTTCAGCAAGGGTTGTGGCGGGAATCGCGGTTGCCAGAGCGCTGGCAAAGCTGTCTGGAAAGTCTTTTTTCTGGTCATGGGAGAAGAGGGCGTCGAGATCATCGCGGGCCGATAGTGTGCGGATGGGCTGTTTTCCTGTTTTTTTCCTTGGGGGGGTGGCGCTGGGTTCTGGTGGTCGAGAGGAGCGTTTTTGTTTGTGCATGGCTTGTTGCAAGGGAAATAGGGGTACGGAAAAAGCATTACTATGTGAAATATGCATAGCGTTTTTCTTGAGAAGAGACAAGGGGCAAAAAAATAATCCGGCAAAGTCACGGGGGGTAAAGGGTTACCGGCACCTCCCTGCAGGGGGGGCAAAAAAAATCTGGTTTGGCGGTTGTATTCCTGGTACTCTTTTTCGCAACTAAGGTTAATTTCCTTCTTTTTTTGAGGAGATAGTTCTATGTGCCTGGATGTTTTTCTTGCGGGCGCAGGTATGTTTGACAGCCGGATCGCAGACAAGGGGGCCCCTGCCGCATGGACAAACAGATACATTTTATTGTGACCAGCGAACGGGGAGACATCCGTTCGTTTGTGGTCTCCAGGAAAAACCTGAAGATCGTCTTCGGGGTCTGTTGTTTTCTCGTGCTTGGCAGTGGGTTCGGCTGGTTTTCTTCCGGAGAAAATCTTGTCCTGCGCGAGCGGATTGCGACAATGCAAAAGAATCTGGCGGTCACCGTCGCCTTGAACACCAGCATGCAGGCGCGAACAACTAAGCAGGAGCAGGAGCAGCAGGCCCTGCTGAATGCGGCCCTGACTGATCTGAAGCATAAGAGCAAGGTTATCGAGTCAATCCTCGCCTCGGTGGGGGTGAATCTTGAGGTGCATGAGAGCAAGAAAGGCGCGGGTGGACCTTTCACCCGGTTGCCGCAGGATTCTTATGCCGGCCTTACCCTGAAGGTGGATCATTACCTGGATACCATCCAGTCCGTGCCTCTGGGACCGCCGGTCCGGGGAACCATTACCTCCCGGTTTGGGGGGAGAATTGATCCCATCAACGGGGAGCCCGCCTTTCACAGTGGGGTTGATATCAAAAACAATCCCGGCACCAAAATTATGGCTCCGGCGGATGGCGTTGTTGTTGCCACAGGGTATGACCATGGCCATGGCCATTTTATCGAAATAAATCACGGCAATAGATTCCAAACCAGTTATCTCCACCTTCAGCAGGATTTTGTCAAGCAGGGCGCCACCGTGACCAGGGGGCAGGTCATCGGGCTGTTGGGCAACTCTGGGAGAAGCACGGGGGCCCATCTGCATTATGAAATTAAATACCGGGACAAGTTGATCGACCCGGTCAAATTTATTCAGGTAAACCCTCGTGCTGCCGCAGTGTCAGTCCAATAGGCTGCGGCAATGGACCACTGCCGGGCTTCGTGACCGGAGTAAAATCCTCAGTAGGTGATTGACATGGCTTTTTTTAACAAGCAGGGCCCTGGAGAGACAAACTCGGAGATGATCACCAGCGTAATCGCCGCGGATATGCAGCTGGTCGGGGATATCTCGTTTAAAGGCAAGCTACGTCTTGACGGCAAGGCCGAAGGAAATATTCGCGGGGAATATCTTATCCTTGGGGAGACCGGGATGATCTCCGGGGACATTGTGGTCAACACCTTTGTTTGTTCGGGCCGGGTTGAGGGTACCGTCAATGTCAAGAAGCTCTATGTGGTAAAAAGCGGCTTTATCCAGGGCAAGGTCGAGACCATGGATCTGGCGGTGGAGTCCGGCGCTGTGCTCAACGGGGAAATCAAATCCCGAAGTCAGGAGTTGCGGCTGGTGCCCGGCGCTTCGTCTCCGGAAGCAGCCGATTGGGAGTTGATGAAAGAAGCTGCCGCCCAATCCCAGGTGAAAAAGAAGGGCGGTGCCCTCAAATAATCAGCAGCTACGAGTCCTGTGTCTGCTCGCCGCCATCCGAGATTCGTATGGCGGTTTTTTATTGCAAATAGCGAGGGGTTTGATTCAGGTCAAGGAAACGATGGCGCTGGTCTCGTATACTGGGGAGCAAAGAGATGCATTCAACTTGCCCACAGGAGGTGCCGCGATGATGGAGAAAAAAAGTCTTGTCGAGACCAGAGTTTTTGACAGCCGGAGTATGAAGAAGTTTCTGCTCCACGATTCGCCCTGGTTTCGGATTCTGAATTTCAATCTCAGCGCCGGCCAGGTTTTTCCGGTGCATTCCCACGACACCGAAGGCCAGCTCTCCATTCAGGTGCTGGAAGGAACCGGGGAATTTCTCGGCAAGGACGAACAGGCCATCCCGGCGCAGGCAGGCGATTTGTTGCTCTGCGATATCAGCGAACCCCACGGCGTCCGGGCGCATACCGACCTGCGGATTCTGGTGACCATCGCTCCGCCGTTTTAAAATAAGGAACACAGAGTATGGGCAGACAACAGGTAGCGGTGCGCGAGGGGGTCATCCGGCTCGGTCAATTACTTAAACTGGCCGGGGTGGTTGAGACCGGCGGAGAGGGCAAGCTCCGAATCCAGGAGGGCGAGGCAAAGGTCAACGGTGAGGTGGAAACCCGGCGTGGTCGCCAGCTGGTGCCTGGAGATCTGGTGGAGTTTGCTGGCGAGGTCTTGGAGATTGTTGTGAAGGGTGGCGATTAGGGCTCTGCCAGGGCTTTCTTGTACGCCAGTCGTGTGTCGTTGTTGAAGCAGACAAAAATGATGCTGGCAAGATTTTCGTTCTCCGCCAGGGCCCGCCGCGTTTCTTTTATGGCGATCCGAGCCGCTTCTTCTTTTGGATAGCCGTAGACCCCGGTGCTGATCGCGGGAAAGGCGATGGTCCGCAGGCCAAGTTCCTGAACAAGGGAAAAACAGCTTCGGTAGCAACGGGCCAGCAGCTCCGGCTCCCCCTGGGTTCCGCCGCGCCAGATTGGACCCACCGTGTGGATGACCCAGGTGGCGGGCAGGTTGTAGCCCTTGGTGATTCGGGCCTCGCCTGTTGGGCAGCCGCTCAAACCCCGGCATTCCGCGAGCAACCCCGGTCCGGCAGCCCGATGGATGGCCCCGTCCACTCCGCCGCCGCCGAGAAGGGAATTGTTGGCGGCATTCACTATGGCATCCGCCTTGATTCCGGTGATGTCCTCTTCCGTTAATTGAATTCTGCTGTCTGTCATGGTTGCTTTTTTCTTCCAGCGCTCAAGGAAAACCACCCGCATTGCCAGTGACTTTATTGTACAGGGTGTTGAACGGGGTGTAGATGGTGACCTCCCGATCTGCTCCCAGCCGGACTGTACTCCATTCCTGGGGCGAGTACCAGATGCCGAGCTCTTCCCCTTCTGCGGTGCGGATCACCTTGCCATGATACCTGGTTTGCAGGTTGCGATGGGGGTTGTCTATGACCTCCATCCATCCCTGCAGCTTCTTTTCCGTCAGCTCCACGGGAATCCAGAATTCTTTTCTCAACCGGTATTCCGGCCTGATTCCCAGGATGGCCAGGGGGAAATCCTCCGGGCCGCTGTAGTAGTAAGTGTAGCCCGGCAAGGGACGATACGACTCCAAGGCGTCGTTGATGCGGGAATCCTCATGGAAAATGTAGGCGGGACGACCGCAGGCGGCAACGATCAGGAGCAGTGTTAGAAGGACTATGGGATTGGGGGAATACGATCTTGTCCAAGTACGCATGTGGTCTTCCTCTCGGGGCTGTTACTCCATTATATGCAGAAAGAGGGGGATGGGTGGCAATAAAAAAAGGCAGATCCCGGAAGGATCTGCCTTGCTGAGAACGCTGGGTGAAAAGAATCAGATAGCGGCGGCGCTGGTCATCTGGTCGTAAAATTCGGTGATCTGGTTTTTCTTCTCGGATTCCATGCAGGCCATGGCCGCTTTGGGATGCTGGTTCATAACTCCGCCGACCATGTAGGGGATGAAATAGCCCCAGTCTATTTTTTCCCGCCAGGGGAGGATCTCCTCTTCGATGACCTTGATGAGCGGGCGCACATTGAACTTGGGGTTTTTGAGAAATGAGAGCAGCAGTTCTGTGGGGCAGTTGCCCGCGCCGCGTCCCATGCCGTAGAGGGTGGCGTCCAGATAGTTGATCCCGCAGATCACGGAGGAGATGGTGTTGGCAAAGGCCAGCTGCTGGTTGTTGTGGGCATGGATGCCGATGGTTTTTCCCGGCAGTCGCTCCATGTACAGTTTGGCCAGTAGCTCGATGTCTTCTTGGTAGAAGGCGCCGAAGCTGTCCACCAGATAGATGATCGGTACCCGGCTTTTCGCCAGGTCGTCAAGCCCTTCTTCCAGCTCCCGCGGGCCCACGGTGGAGACGGCCATCAGATTGATCGTCGTTTCGTAGCCCTTGTCCTGGCAGTGGTGGGCCAGGGCGATGGCCTTGTCGATCTGGTGGACATAGCAGGCCACCCGCACCATATCGAGCACGCTCTCCTTCTGGGGGCGGATATCGTTGAAGTCGATGCGGCCGATGTCGGCCATGGCCGAGAATTTGATCTTTTTTTCGCTGTCTCCGATGATGCGCAGCAGATCATCCTCGGCGCAGAATTTCCAGGGGCCGACCTCGGTGCGGCAAAAAGCGGATTCGGAGCTGAGGTAGCCGATCTCCATGTAGTCGACCCCGGCCTCGCTCAACCCCTGATAGACAGCGCGGACGAACTTGTCGTCAAACTGCCATTTGTTCATCAAGCCGCCGTCGCGGACAGTACAGTCGATAACCTTGATTTCCGGTCTGAACATGGGGAAAGTCTCCTTGAAAAAGACGTAGGCCGTTGTTTCAGAATATCTCTCACATTTGGGCTATCGCAAGCGGCATAAGGAGCCGTAACGAAGCAGTCAGAAATGGAGAGGGTATTGCGTAACGGCTCCTAAATTTAGCAAGTAAAGGAAGGAATCATACCCGATCTTTTGTGCTGGGGCAATGCTCAATGAAATTTTTCACGTTTTGCCCGATCTGGGCAAGATCCTTCTCCCGCAACGCCTTGGTGCCGAAGAGACTGGTTGATACCCCCACCGCTGCGGCGCCTGCGGCAAAATACTCCGGGAGATTGGCAAGGCTCACTCCGCCAACGGCAACGAGTCTGAGGGGTTCGAAAGGACCCAGGAGGTCTTTGATATACTGGGGGCCACCCATGGCGCCGCAGGGAAAGACCTTGATCAGATCGGCCCCAGCGCTCCAGGCACCGTAAACCTCGGTGGGGGTCAGCGCTCCGGCGACAATGGGGATACCTTCTGTCTTGGCGTACTCGATTACTCTAAGGTCCAGGTTGGGGGTGACGAGAAACATGGCCCCGGCCGCCACCCCCCGCTTGGCTTCTTCGAGATTGCGGATGGTGCCCATGCCCAGCAGTTTGCCCTGGGGCACGGCGGGGCGGTATGCGGCAACGATCTCTTCGGCCCCCGGGGTGTTCATGGTGATTTCCATGGCCATAAGCCCGGCGGCAAAGGAGATCTGCATGACCTCGCCGAAAAAATCACCCTCCACCCCCCGCAGTATGCCGATTACCGGAATATCAAGCTCCATGAGTTGCTCCCTCTTAGTTTTTTTACGGGGGTATTGTACCACGCAGGAGATGAAGTGCATCAAGGATTTGCCCAGCAACCCCGCCTATTTTCGTGGTTTGATGCGGCTGGTGGCTTTGGCCTGCCAGGGGTCGTCCGGCCAGTGGTGTTTGGGGTAGCGGCCCCGGAGTTCCTTTTTTACCTCATGATAGGTTCCCTCCCAAAAGCCGCGCAGATCCTGGGTGATTTGCATGGGCCGCTGGGCCGGGGAGAGCAGGTGGAGCAGCACTGGCACCGTGTTGTTGCAGACCTTCGGGGTGTCGGCCAAGCCGAACATCTCCTGGAGGCGCACCGCCAGCACCGGGGGCTCGCCAGGGATATAGCGTAGCTTGATCCGTGAGCCGCTGGGCACCGTGAGATGGGAGGGGGCCTCGCGCTCCAGTTGGCTCTGCTGTTGCCAGTCGAGCCTGGCGGTAAGGATAGAGAAGAGATCGAGTTTCTTGAGATGTTCCACGCTCCGCATCCCGGGGAGATAGGGGGCTAGCCACTGCTCAAGGCTTTCGAGCAAGCAACCATCGGAGACCTCCGGCCAGCCTGCCTCCGGTTGCCAGGCCCGCATGCTTTCCATGCGGGCCTGCAGCTCCCTGGCCTTGTCGCTCCAAGGCAGGGTCGTAAGACCAAGGCTGCGGATTCCGGAGAGCAGGGCGGACAGTACCGCCTCGGCAGAAGGTTTTGCCAGAGGGGCTGCCTCTAGGACAAGCTCGTCCAGCCGTACAAGGCGTTGGGCTTTTACCGTATTGCTCTGTTCATCCCAGGAGACCTTTTCCTCCCGTTGTAGCCGGTCAGCGAACAGGGAGAGCAGGGATTCCTTGGCCAGGGGGGCGGCGAGAAAGATGCGGCCCTCGATTTTACCCGCATCCAGTTCGGCCACCGCCAGATACTCATGGCTGGCGAGGCGGTCATGGGCAGGGAGAACTGCACCGCGGCCGGAGGTTAGCTTGTACTGGCCTCTGCCCTCACCCCTTCGCTGACCGATCCGGTCCGGGAAGGCCAGGGCCAGAAGTTCGCCCGCGCTTACCTCCTCACCCTTGCTTCGGTCGGGTTTGGGCAGATACTCCCGAAGCTGCCTGCTGGTCTGCACCACCCTGCGGCAACCATCGGTGTCTGCATCCAGGGCTTTGGCCGCAGCCGGGCCATCGCTACGGAAGACTGCCAGTGCATGGAGCCGCTCTTCGATATCTGCCGATCGCTCCCGGCCCTTGATGATGTCCCGCTCCGAGAGCAGGGCGGCAAGGTCGCAGGCCAAATCGGTTGCGTTATGCTTGGCAGCTGACAGCAGCATGTGGGCCAGGCGCGGGTGGGTCGGGAGTTCGGCCATTTTTTTGCCAAGAGGGGTGATGCGCCCCTGCTGGTCCAGGGACCCGAGGGCCAGCAATACCGATTGTGCCTGGGCGAAATGCCCGGCTGGCGGGGGATCGAGCCAGCGCAGTCCCTCTGGGGCATGCACCCCCCAGCGGGCCAGGTCCAGAACCAGCTGGCTCAGGTCGGCGGCCAGGATCTCCGGCGGGTCGAAGGGTTTGAGGCCATGGTCCTCCCCCAGGCTCCACAATCGGTAACAGTACCCCGGGCCAAGGCGTCCGGCCCGACCGGCGCGCTGGGTTGCCGAGGCGCGCGAAATGCGCTGGGTGGTGAGGCGGCTGAGGCCGCTGTTGGGGTCGAATTGTGGACTCCGTTTCCAGCCGCTATCCACCACGGTATGGATGCCCTCGATGGTGATGCTCGTCTCGGCAATGGGTGTGGCCAGGATGATGCGCCGCTTGCCTTCTCGGTCCGGCTGCACTGCGGCGGTCTGGGCCCCGAGGCTCAGATCGCCATAGAGGGGGTGGATGGCGATTTCGGCAGGGGACAGGACTGTGTTCAGCAGTGTTTGGGTAAACCGAATCTCCGCGGCGCCGGGGAGAAAGGCCAAAATATCGCCCGGCTGCTCAGTCAGGGATTTGTGGATGGCTGCGGCCACCTGTTTGGCGATTTCGCGGGGTTGGAGCAATTGTCCTCCCCGGCCGTATTCCACACCCACAGGATAACTCTGGCCCGCGCCCATGACCACCGGGGCATTATCGAGCAACCGGCTGACCGCGCCGGTGTCCAGGGTGGCGGACATGATCAGGAGCTTAAGATCGTCCCGCAACCCGCCCATCACATCCAGGCAGAGCGCCAGGGCCAGATCACCCTGCAGGCTGCGCTCGTGGAACTCGTCAAAAATCACCAGCCCCACTCCAGATAACTCGGGGTCGTCCTGAATCCTCCGGGTGAGCACCCCCTCGGTGACTACCTCTACCCTGGTTGAGGCTGAAACCTTTGCTTCAAAACGGACCCGGTAGCCCACGGTCTGGCCGACTTCTTCTCCCAGTTGCCGGGCCATGAAAGATGCGGCCATCCGGGCCGCAAGCCTGCGCGGTTCGAGCATCAGGATGGTCCGTCCCGCCAGCCATGGCTCAGCGAGCAGGGCAAGGGGTGCCACCGTGGTCTTGCCCGAGCCGGGCGGGGCGGAAAGCACCACGGCCTCGCGGCTGGCCAGTTGCGCCCGCAGCTCTGGCAGGACTTCATGAATAGGGAGTTTGTTTATGGGAACACCATGCGTAATTGTCGTTGTCGTGCTGGGTGAAATGGGAGGTACAATGCGCTCGTGTCTTCTTTGTTATTATGCGGGAGCCAGTTCATTTTTTAAGAAGAACGGCGATGCGTTCCTGTGGCGGCTTCGGTTGTCAGTATTGCCGCCAGATTTTCTTTCATCAGCGGCTTTCCAATAATGGTCTGCAACGAACTGTACCGGGAAGCGCTCTTGCTGCAAAGGGTTTTTAGGCGGTAGGGTTGCATTCCATCTGCTTTCCTGTAACGCGTGCCAATGGGAAGTCCTCCAGCCCAAAGAGGAGGTGCTTTTGGCCGAGAGGGGGAAGGGGAAATTCCCTGCGGTGTTGTTTCGGGGGATTACTCTGAGGGCAGCTTATTTTCCGATGATTTTTACCAACACCCTTTTTTTGCGGCCGCCGTCAAATTCGCCGTAGAAAATCTGCTCCCAGGGGCCGAAGTCAAGTTTGCCATCGGTGATGGCCACCACAACCTCGCGTCCCATGATCTGCCGCTTGAGATGGGCATCCGCATTGTCTTCGTAGCCGTTATGGCGATACTGGGAAACTGGCGCGTGCGGGGCAAGCTTTTCCAACCATACCTCATAATCGTGGTGCAGCCCTGATTCGTCGTCGTTGATGAAGACCGAGGCGGTGATGTGCATGGCGTTGACCAGGATCAACCCTTCCCTGATTCCGGATTCTTGCAGGCATTCTGTGACCTGGGGGGTGATATTGATAAAGGCTCGGCGGGTGGGGATGTGGAAGAGAAGTTCTTTGCGAAAGCTTTTCATGGGCGGAGATTCCTGATGTCTTGAAGAAAGGTATTTTGTTTTTTGTGTTCCCTTCGGGCAGATGCCAGAAGGCGACGTATGCTGCTCCACCGAACACCGAGGAGACACAGTTTCCCCAGCCCCTTGTTCTCAGGAATCAAGAAATTCCCGGATGGAGGTCGCCAGCTCGCGGAACAGGAGCGGCTTCATGATGATCTTGCCGATCCCGCTGGCCGCAGCTCTTTCCGAGGTCATTTGTTCGCTGAACCCAGTGCACATGAGGATCGGGATGTCGGCCCGCAACTGCCGGATTTTGTGGGCCAGCACATCACCCGGCATGCCCGGCATGGCCATGTCGGTGAGGATCAGATCGAACTCTTGCGGGCGACTGGTAAACTCCGCCAGCGCCTCTTTGCTGCTCGACTGGGCAGTCACCTGGTACCCCAACCGTTCCAGCATGTTCGTATGCATGCTAAGTACCATCGGCTCGTCATCCACCACCAGTACCCGTTCGCTGCCGCCTGGCAGTTGCTGGGCGATGATCCGCTCAAGTTCGGGCGCCTCACTTGCCGTCTGCGGCCAATAGGCCCGGAATGTTGTTCCGCGGCCGAACTCGCTTTCCACGCGGATATCGCCCCCGCATTGCGACATAATGCCATGCACGACAGCCAGCCCCATGCCGGTGCCCTCGCCAACCGGCTTGGTGGTAAAATAGGGGTCAAAGATTCTCGCCATGATCGCCGGGGTCATGCCGCAACCGGTGTCGCTGACCGTCAGTTCCAGATATTTTCCGGGTCGGAGCAACCCATTACCCTTCTCCGCATCGATCTCCAGGGTTTGCAGGGTAACCCCCAGGGTTCCGGACTCATTGGCGCGCATGGCGTGGTAGGCGTTGGTGCACAGGTTCATGATCACCTGGTGGATCTGGGTGGGGTCGGCGAGCACCGCCCCGCTCTTTTCATCGATATTAAGCTGGAAATCGATGGTCGTTGGAATGGAGGACCGCAAGAGTTTCAACGCCTCCTTGAGCACGAGGTACACCTCGATGGGGCGTCGTTCCTGCTCCGCCTGTCGGCTGAAAGTAAGGATCTGTTTGACCAGTTCCTTGGCTCGCAGACCCGCCTGGAGCACACTGTCGAGATCGTGTCGCAGGTCGCTGTCCTCGGGCAATTTGTATTTGGCCAGATCGGTAAACCCCAGGATGGCGGCGAGGATGTTGTTGAAATCGTGGGCAATGCCGCCGGCCAGGGTACCGATGGCCTCCATCTTTTGTCCCTGCTGTACCTGGTGTTCCAGCCGTGTTTTTTCCTCAGCCCCTTTCCTGGCCTTTGCCCGTTCGCGCAATACCAGAATGCCGTAGGCCACATCAGCGGCCAGTTCTTCAAGCAGCGCCACCTCTGCCGGACTAAAACCATGCGGTTCAGCGGCGTAGATATTAAGCGCGCCTATGGTTTTTCCCTCCTGTATAAGCGGAATAGCCACGGAACTGCCAATCCCGTATTTCCGCGCCGTTTCCTGCCACGGGGTAAATCCAGCGTCATTTGCGATATTGTCACAGTAGGTGACCGCCTCGGTGCGGATTGCCGTGCCGGTCGGCCCTTGTCCCCATTCGTTATCGGCCCAGGAGAGCTTGATGCCCGCGAGATATTCGTTGGCATCGCCGGCGCTGGCCACCACGCGGACCCTGTGCTCTGGGTCATTTTCCTTGAAACCGACCCACGCCATTTTATAGTCGTTTTGCTGGACAATGGCCCCGCAGATATCCGTCAAAAACTTTTCTTCCTCCAGGGCCCGGACTAAAATTTCATTGCATTTGCTCAAGGTGCGCAATGCCCGGTTTTTTTGAACCAGTTCCGCCTCGGTCCACAAGCGGTCGAGGCCAAGCGCCACCTCGTCGGCCACTGCGCCGAGGGCCTGCAACACCACCTCGGATAATGGCTGCTTGGCAAAAAGCCCCATAACCCCGACCACCTTGTCGCCGATCAGCAGAGGTTGGCCGGCAAAGGCCACCATCCCTTCCTGCCGCACCCACTCCTGGTCATGGATCTGCGGATCACCAAGAACGGTGTTGGTGAGATGTGGTTTTTTATGCAAGGCGATGGCGCCGATTTTGTACGTATCGATCATCGGAATCTGGCTGTGGGGGCCATTGAGGTGGGTGTACATCCCGGCGCTGGCCACAAGATGCAACATTTCTCCATTGGGTTCCAGGGTCCAGATTCGGGCAAAGGCCGCGTCAAGATGGCGGACCAGCAGTTTTGCGCAGTGGTGCAGCATCTCCGCCATGTCTCTGCCCTTGGTTAAGACGGCACCCAGTTCGGCGTTGAGTGACAGGAGGGCAAGCTGTTCCTGTAAGCGTTGATCGGTGACAACCTTGGCCTGCGCCATCTCATGCTTGGCAGAGATATCCCGGACAATTGCGAGCTCGCGCTGCTCGCCATGATACGAAATAATGGACCATCGGATCTCCACCGGAAAACTGCTGCCGTCGGCCCTGACGGCAACCGATTCAATGGTTTGTTGTAGGTCCTGGTAGCTTGTCTGGGCAAACCCTTTAAAGAGAGGGTAAGAGTCTGGGTGGACAATGTTTTGGTAGGTAAGCCCCTTCAAGCCCTCAAGGGGGTAGCCATAGATTTCGCACGCCTTGTGATTGACGTCGACGATGGTGTCGGTTTTGTCGAAGACGAGGAAGGCTTCGTTGGCAGAATCGAAGAGTTCCTTATAGCGGTTGGAGAAGTCTCGGGAGCTTGCGGTATGCCGCACCAGCAGCCAGGCGATGGTCCCCAGGGAACCGAGCAGAAAGGAGACGTCCTTGGCAGTATCCCAAACCATTGCCGCTTGCCCGCTGGTTGCCTTGGCGGCAAGAACCCAATCGCCCAGCAGCAGCCAGAGAGAGGCGATCACGGCGTATATTGTAAGAATACTCCAGAGGGGAGATTGCATTGTCCGCATCGCGGTCACCTTGTGGGGGGAAGAGGATATCCCATCATACGTTGCTGACAAGGAAAAAGACAAGCGCTGTGCCGTAGCGTGCGGCCATTTTCTTCGGGGGTTGGACCCGTGGCACAAGGGAAGGTGCGGCGGCATTGCTGGCCGCCGGGTTTTATGGGGTTTGTTCGGCGGCAAGGCCCTTCTTGCGGTTATGCTCGTAGCGCATCTGTAGGATCTCCACCAGGAGGGCGAAACCCATGGGCAGGTAGATATAGCCCTTGGGGACATGCTTGTGCAGCCCTTCCATGAAGATGGTTACCCCGATGGTGATCAGAAAGGAGAGGGCGAGAATCTTGATGGCTGGGTGCTGGAGGATGAACTCGCCGATGGGGTGGGCAAAAAAGAGGATGGCCACGAAGGAGACCACCACCGAGGCGATGATGATCCAGGCCTGATCGGTGAGGCCGATGGCGGTGATCACCGAGTCGAGGGAAAAGACGATATCCAGCAGCACGATCTGGCCGATGATTGCGGCAAAGCCGCCCATGACCATGCTCGGTCCACCGCCTTCTTCCTTGGCCTCCACCGTGTGGTGGATTTCTTTCACTGCTTTATAGAGCAGGAAGAGTCCGCCGGAGATCAGGATCAGATCCCGGACGGAAAAATTCAGGAGAACGGGGTTGGTGAGGTTGGCCAGGCTGAGGAGGGCGATCAGCATGCCGATTCGCGCCACCAGGGCGAAGGCGAGCCCGGCCAGCCGGGCGTTGTGGCGTTTCTCCGCAGGCAACCGGCCGACAAAGATCGCGATGACCAGGATATTGTCCACCCCGAGAACCAGTTCCAGCCCAACCAGCAGGGCAAGTAACGCCAGTGCATCTCCCATGTGTGAAGCCTCGAATGGTGTGTTGCGTTATGCTAATTTTTTGGCGGCGGCCAAGGCCTTTTTGAAGCCCTCGGCAGAGCGGCTGATCACCGCATCCTCCACGCAGAAGGCGAGGCGGAAATAGCCTGGCATCCCGAAGCCCCGTCCCGGCACGCCAAGGATCTTCTGTTCGGCCAGCAGTCCGACAAACCGGGCGTCGTCGGCAATAGGCGATTTGGGGAACATGTAGAAGGCGCCCTTGGGCGGGACAAATTCGTAGCCTGCTTCGCGCAGCACCTTGCAGAACAGCTCACGGCGGCGTCCATAGACGGTGCAATCCACCGTGACCCCCTGAAGCTCTGCCACCACCCGCTGCATCAGGGCTGGAGCATTGACAAAGCCCAGGATCCGGTTGGCCAGGGTCATGGCTCCGAGCAACTGGGCTTTGCCTTCGATCTCCGGGTGCACGGCGATGTAACCGATGCGCTCGCCCGGCAGGGAAAGATCCTTGGAATACGAAGAAACGATGAGGCTGTTGCGGTAGGCACCAAAGATGCTGGGCACGGTGTGGCCGTCGTAGACGATCTTGCGGTAGGGCTCGTCGCTGATGAGGTAGATGGTTTGCGCCGCCTTGGTCAGAATCGTCCCCAGGCCGGCAAGCTCTGCGGCCGAATAGATCTGGCCGGTGGGGTTGTTGGGGCTGTTGATGATGATCGCCTTGGTTTTCGGGGTGATGGCCGCCTCGATGGCCGCAAGGTCCAGGCTGAAATCGTCCGCGGTGTTGACGATCTTAGTGACCCCGCCGTGGTTGTCCACATAGAAGGTGTACTCGACAAAAAAGGGGGCGAGGATGATCACCTCGTCGCCAGGATCGAGGAGGGATTTCATCACCACGTTGATACCCCCGGCTGCGCCGACGGTCATGATAATGTCGCCCTGCCCCATGACCAGTCCCTGTTCGGTACCGATCTGCTTTGCCACCGCCTCCCGGACAAAAGGATAGCCGTTGTTGGCCATGTAAGCGTGGGCGCCGGGTGTTTCCGCGTCAATAATCTTGCGCACCGCCTCCTGATATTGGGCGGGCGGCGGCAGATCCGGGTTGCCGAGGCTGAAATCGCAGATCTGGTCTGCACCGTACTGGGCCTTGAGCCGGGCGCCTTCTTCAAACATCTTGCGAATCCAAGAGGAGCGTTCCGCAAAGGCGAGCATTTTTTGTGAGATGGCCATGGAGAGTATCCTTTTTCTTCGGGTCGAACTGTTTGCTTACAGGGCGTGGAGCTCGTCGTCGCTCAACAACCGGCAGCCCGCCTTCGTAAAGACAGCCACCGCCGCGTCCTGGTCAGTGAAACGGAACAGGAGCATGCCGGATTCGCCGCTCTTTTTGGAAAAGGCGTACATGTATTCCACGGTGAGCCCGCCTTCGGTTGCCATCTGGAGGATGCAGTCCAAGGCGCCTGGTTTGTCCGGTACCTCCACGGCCAGCACCTCGGTGAGGGAGACAGTGAAGCCGTTTTCCTGCAGAACCTGCTGGGCCTTGGTGGTATCGTTCACCACCAATCGGAGGATGCCAATATTCGCACTGTTCGCCAGTGACAGCGCCCGAATATTGATGGCATTTTCCGCCAGGGTGTGACTGATATCCGCCAGCCGACCTGACTTGTTTTCCAGGGAGATCTCAAGCTGTTTTACCTTCATGCGTGCCCCTCTTTTAGATGCTGCGGCTGTCGACGACGTATTTTGCCTTGTCTGCGCTGGGTCGGTAGTGAAAAACCGGTAAGGCCATGCCCGGCAAAAAATGTTTCTAACATAGGGGAAAAGAAAATGTAAAGGGTGAAAAAAGACGCTATCCCTGCTGGAAGGTGAGCCAGCGGCTCTGGGCCGAGGAACTCAAAACCCCCACCGGATCGACATAATCGTAGACCCGGGGTTGTTTGCCGTGGGCTGGGCGTAAGATCCGGCCCACTACCTGGAGGAGGCGACCGGTGAACTTGATCGGCGTGGTGAGAAACAGGGTGGTGAGGTCCGGGCAGTCGAAGCCCTCGCCGATGAGCTGTACCGTGGAGATCAGTACCTTGACCTCGCCCTGACGGATGGAGTCTACCAGGGCAGAGCGTTGCTCGGCCGGGAGTTTGCCGGTGAGTACCGCGCTTGGGCAGTCGTGTTTTGCGAGCATCACGGCCAGGGCCTCGCAATGCTTGACCCGGTCGCTGACCACCAGGATGGTACCCGGAGAGGTGGCCCGTTCCTTGAGGATGTCGGTGACAATGAGCTGGTTTCGCGCCGCATTGCTACAGAGCGCCTTCATCAGGGCCTGGTAGTTGCCTCGATACACATAGCGGAATTCCGTGGGACGCTGCAGATATTCCGGTTTGAGCACGGCGCCGCTTTCGTGCAGGTCGTGGCTTTCCACCTTGAAGGCCCGGTCGCCCAGCGACATATAGATCAGCTTGGTCAGACCGTCCCGGCGAAAGGCGGTGGCGGAAAGGCCCAGCAGGTACCGGCAGTCAAAAGCGGTTACCACCTCGGTGAAGAGCGAGGCAGGCACCCGGTGGCATTCGTCCACGCAGAGCTGGCCGAAATGGGAGGGCAGCTCTGCCAGTCTGTTCCGGGCTGAGTTGACAATGGCAATGGTGATGGGGGCCAGGGAAAAATTGCCATCGCCGATCAACCCGGCTTCCAGACCGAGAAAGCTTCTGGTTCGTTCCGCCCACTGATAGAGGAGCTCCTTGGTGTGGACCAGCACCAGGGTGGGTTGGCGCCGTTTGGCGATCACTGCCAGGGCGATCACCGTCTTGCCCGAGCCGGTGCCTGCCTCCAAGACCCCGAAATCATGGCGCATGATGGCAGCAATGGCCTCCTCTTGGTAGGGCCGCAGCTCGCCCAGGAAGTGGAAATCCACCGGGACACGACTCTGCCGCTGGTCGATGATCTGTGGGTCCTGGCGCATGAATTTTCGGGCCAGGAGGATGGCGTGGTTGGCGTAGCCCCGCGGAAAGGTGATGGTGTCGTGGTGCTCCGCGAAAAAATAGAGGTGGGGCTTGAGCTTTTTGCCCATCCAGCGACTGTATTTCTTGGCCTCGAGGTATTCGGGGTTGTCGATGGTCAGCTGTTGCTTGAGCGCCTCGGTCAGGGTGGCTGAGGCGCCGCGCAGAGAGGCTTGCGAACCAACGGTGAGGGTGAAGGGCGGGGTCATGGGCGGTCTGTGTCACGGGGGGTAAGGGTTTCGGACAGCAGATGGGCCAAGCGGGTGCATTCTTTTTCCACCGCATCAAGCTGGGCTTGCTGGGAGATCAGGGCAGCATTGAGTTCTTCCAGGGCGATTTCCTGGAAGGCCAACCGGGTTTCCAGTTCAATGATCCGGTGTTCCATGGGGTGTCCTTGTTGATTCATCCTGAGAAATATCGTGGGGTTATTGGTTTTCTGCCGGTGAGCCGCTGATACGGCTCGGCTGGGTAGCCCAGGGCGATGACCGCATGGATGGACTCCTCGGCGGGGATTCCCAAAGCGTGTTGGATATTGGGGGCTTTGGCCATGGCCGCCACGGCAAAGCCGATCAGGCAGGAGCCGAGGCCCAGGGTGTGGGCCGCGAGCAGGATATTCTGGGTCGCCAACAGGGCGTCTTCCTTCGGGCAGCTTGCGCCGGGGTGTGAGCCGACGATGATGGCGGCGGGCGCTCCGTGGAAGAGGCGGTCGTGGCCCTGCTCTTTCCATTCCCGCAGCCCTTGGGCAATGGTCTGGTGGTAGCGGTGATAGTAATTGGCCAGGGCCGGCCTGCCCACCAGTTGGAGAACTCCGCGCAGCAAGGGGTTGGCAGCCAGCCGGTTGAGTCGGGCGAAGTAGGCAGCAACCAGGTTGCCCAGGCTCTCCACCGCCGCTCGTTGCGGCAGGAGGGTAAAAGTCCACCCCTGACTGTTGGTGCCGGAGGGGGCGGTGGTGCCGATGCGGACTAGATCTTCGAGCAGTTGTGAGTCCAGGGCGCGATCTGTATAGTTGCGGCAGGACCTCCGGGAGAGCATGAGGCGGATTAGCTGGGGGGTGTCACCTTCGCCGGGCGGCAGATAGCGATTGTCTGGGATGAAGGTGTGGAAAGAGAGGTCCTGCTCCAGGCCGGGCAGGGTGATGGCCTGGGTCGGGCAGACAGCGCGGCAATGTCCGCAGGCCAGGCAGCGATCTCCGCTTGCGACGGCCTTGCCGCGCAGCAGCGACAGGGTCTCGTCCGGACACACCGTAAGGCAGAGGGAGCAGCCGGTGCATTTTTCCTGGTCGATGGTCGGGCCTTGCGGTCTGGAGTGTAGGTGGTAGTCGGTCATGATTGTCCATCATGCCCTGCTTTGCAAAAAAATGGAAGGGTTCGCATATCTAGTTGACGAAAAGGCTGGGGGGGCATAGTTTCAGCAGCCAGAGGAATACGCTTCATTGTTCTGTTCTTTTTCTTTGCTTGCCCAAAGAAAAAGAACGAAAAAGAAAAGGCCCCCAGCCACTTGTCCCGCCGTTGGCGGGATGCCCTGTGCTCCTCGATGCTGCCGGGAGTTTGCAAACTCGGCTGCGCCTCAAACAGTGCAAACTCCTTTTTCGGCAGCCTCTCCGGTGCTCGGCTGCGTGACAATGGGACTTTAACTACGAAGGGACAACACCCCGGAGGAAACATGTATTTTTGGCAAGGGCTTTTTCTCTCTCTGGCGCCGGGCGGCCTTCTCCTGGTTGCGGCGTTGGCCTCCTTGCAGCACGATGCTCTGGCTCGGTTGTTGTTCGGGATCACCTGGCTTTTGCCGCCAGCTCTGGGGCTTGTCGCGATTTTTCTAGGCTGGCGCTTCAACCGTAGCCGCCTGCTTTTCGCGACCCTGGTGGTGTTCCTGGCCGATTTCCTGCTGCGGCACTATGGCGGGATTGCCCAGATCGACCAGCTTTTGGCCAGGTATGTGTTCCATATGGCCCTGCTGGCGTTGCCACTGAACCTGCTGCTCTTTTCATTTTGGCGGGAACGGGGCATTGTCACCGGCCAGGGGTTGCGGCGGTTTGCCTTTATTCTTTTGCAGCCACTTCTGCTGGTCGGGCTTTATGGGGTACGGGGCCCGCTCATCGTCCAGCAGTTGGAGGCGATGAGCGTTTCTTTGCCCCTGGTCGGCACCCTGTGCTCACCGGCCCTCGCTGTCAGCGTTCTGGCCGGGCTGGGCCTTTCCTATCGTTTTTGGCGGTCTCGCGACCTGCTGGACCATGGCTTTCTCTGGGCCATGGTCTGTTCGTTATTTGCCATGCTGGGAGGGAATCCAGCGCGACAGACC
Organism: uncultured Pseudomonadota bacterium; assembly: GCA_937868185.1. Lineage (GTDB taxonomy): Bacteria > Desulfobacterota > Desulfobulbia > Desulfobulbales > Desulfurivibrionaceae > Thiovibrio. Next base: position 1,011 of record CALMMG010000065.1, on the reverse strand, counting down.
TTTCTTTTCAGTGTGGCCGGGCTGATCCTCATCGTTGCCGCCATCGAGGCTACGCATCGCATGGCCTTCCGGGATGAATTGACCGGCCTGCCTGGCCGCCGGGCCTTGAACGAGGCGTTGCTCAAGCTGGGCAACACCTATACCGTGGGCATGGTGGATATCGATTTTTTTAAGAAATTCAACGACCGCTATGGCCATGATGTGGGCGACCAGGTGCTGGCCATGGTGGCCACCCTGCTTGGCAGGGTTGGTGGGGGTGGCCGTCCCTTCCGGTATGGGGGCGAGGAGTTCACTGTTCTTTTTCCGGGCAAGGCACTGAAAGAGGCCCAGCCCCATTTGGAAAAACTGCGTCAGGAAGTGGCGGAGGCAGGGTTCAGGGTCAGGAGTGCGGGTCGACCCGGAAAGAGCCAGAGCAACAGGCAGAAGGGGGAGGAGTCCGGGAAAAAGGTTTCGCTTACCATCAGTATCGGCATGGCCCAGGCTGATAAAGTCAGGAAAACCACCCCCCAGGCCGTGATCAAGGCGGCGGACAAGGCTCTGTACCGGGCCAAAGAAGGTGGCCGCAACCGGGTGTCCAGCTGAGAGGTTCTCTGTTTTAGTCAGGTTGTATCGCATTGCTTCTTTGTTTGACTTCATAAGGAACCCTTCCCTATAATAGACTTATCTTTTCTGGGAGGACGCTATGGGGTCAGATTCACGGGTTTTTGCTTCACAAACAAGGCGCCATTATTGGTGGATAACCGCAGTGGCGCTGGGTGTCACCTGCGCTGTGGCCATTGGCTTGTACCAGCTTGCCTATTACTATGTACTCAATGAGGCGGAAAGAAACATTGAGGCCGTACTCCTTACTCACAAAGGGGTGCATCGTTATATCCAGGAAATTATGCATCCCGCCTTCTACAAATTGAAAGCGGAAGGATTGGTGGCTGAAAAATTCTACGCCCCGGAGATTCTCTCTTCGTCGTTCATGGTCAGAAACCAGCACAAGGCATACAATGAGGAGCGCAAGGC
>CALMMG010000064.1 GCA_937868185.1 uncultured Pseudomonadota bacterium | reverse complement strand
CAATATCGACAAAGGCGGCAACATGGCTGCCCCGCTCCTGGCCGAGTTTCTCGGCGGCACCCCCTTCCTTGGCTTCATCGCCGCCGTCGCCTTTGCCACCATTCTCGCGGTGGTAGCAGGGCTTACCCTGGCGGCAGCATCTTCTTTTTCCCATGACATCTATGTGCATGTTATCAAAAAGGGTAATGCCACAGAGCAAGAAGAGATGCGGGCCAGCAAAATCGCCACCCTGCTGTTCGGCGTCATTGCTGTTGGGTTGGGTATCCTCTTCAAAGGACAAAACGTTGCCTTCATGGTGGGTCTTGCCTTTGCCATTGCCTGCAGCGCCAATTTCCCAGCCCTGATCCTCTCAATCTTCTGGAAAAAATTTACCACCGCTGGAGCGGTATGGGCCATCCTGACCGGCGCTTTTCTGGCCGTGGGTCTCATCATTATCAGCCCTACGGTCTGGGTGGATGTTTTGGGCAATCCTAAAGGCTCCGCACTTTTCGCCTTGAAGAACCCGGCCATTGTCTCCATGACCGCCTCTTTCCTCGTCGGTTATGTTGTTTCCCTCATGACCAAAGATGAAACCGCCGCACAAAAATTCGAGGACGAAAAGCTCCGAACCTATCTCGGAGTCGGCGCCGAATAATCTCCCGGACGCCGGTTTCCAGTTTTTTCTGTACCACCCAAAAACGCGCAGGGGCTTTTAGCCCCTGCGCGTTTTTGTTGTTTCAGAGCACCCATTTTCTGTTAAGATACCTCTATTCTAGTCGCACCCCAAAAACCTCCTCCCGCCTTGAGCACAAACCATGGCCGAACAGCCCGAGATACTTGTTGTTGACGATGAACCCAGCATGCGGGAGTTTCTCACAATTCTCCTGGACAAAAACGGGTATGTCCCCCATGCTGCGGCAAGCGGAGCCGAAGCTCTCACTCTTCTGCAACAACACCACTTTGACCTGATTATCTCAGACATCCGCATGCCGGACCTCAGTGGCCTCGCCCTCCTTGATAACGTCAAACAACAGGATCTTTCCATTCCCGTCGTGCTGATCACCGCCTACGCTTCGCCGGAAGATGCTGTCCTTGCGATGAAGAACGGTGCCTACGATTACCTCACCAAACCGTTCAAGGTGGATGACATTCTTTCGGTTATCAAAACAGCCCTAGGCAGCAGGCCAGAGAAGCCTCTGGATAAGGACCGTGATTCGTTTGCAGGGATCATCGGCAACAGTCCCGAGATGCTCAAGATTTACGATCTCATCCAACGCATCGGCCCTACCCAGGCCAATGTCCTTATCTATGGCGAATCCGGGACAGGCAAGGAACTGGTGGCACAGGCCATTCACCAACACAGCAAGGTAGCGGCAAACGCCTTTGTCCCCATCACCTGTAGCGCCATCCCGGAAAACCTCATCGAATCTGAACTGTTCGGCCATGCCAAGGGCTCGTTCACCGGGGCAATTGCCAACAAAACCGGGCTGTTTGAACTGGCCAACAATGGCAGCGCATTTCTTGATGAAATCGGCGAACTCTCCCCGCTTATTCAGACCAAACTCCTACGGGTCTTACAGGAACGGGAATTCAAGAAAGTCGGCGGCACTGAGACCATCAAGGTCAAGGTCCGGATCATATCCGCCACCAACAAGAACCTGGAAGAAGAGGTCTTAGCAGGTCGCTTCCGGGAGGATCTTTTTTACCGTCTGGCGGTTGTCCCCATCCGTATGCCGCCACTCCGTGAACGCAAGGGGGATGTGCCACTTTTGGTCGACCATTTTCTTAAGAAATATTCCGCGCTGTTCGACAAGGAGGTGCAGCAGATATCCTCCTATGCCCTGAAGGTCTTAATGGACTATGATTTCCCTGGCAATGTCCGCGAACTGGAGAATATCGTTGAGCGGGGGGTTGCCCTGGAATCCTCTAACATCATCCTGCCGGAAAGTCTCACCCTCTCAGGACACCGGGCTGGCCGCCCCCCTGGCCCTGATCAGGCCGGAGAAAATGACTCCGACTCTTGGGCAACGGAAGACATCGCCTTTGACCTCGGGCTTGAGCAGTACATCACCGATATTGAAAAAAGACTCCTGAAAAAAGCACTGGAAAGGACAAAAAATTCCAGAATGAAAGCGGCGGATCTCCTCAAAATGAGCTTCCGTTCCTTCCGCTACAAGGCAAAAAAATATAACATCTAGGCCTGCCCCATAAACGCCCCCTGCCCAGATAAACTGGGGGAGAGACCAGTTTATAAAAATCCAAGATTTAAAGGGCCATATGAGATTTTCCGCACTCTGCCCGAATACCGGCTCACCTGCCGCCAATGATCATCTCAAAAAACAGATCCAGTGGCTGCTGTTTTTCAGGGTGCTTTTCCTCTCCCTGATGCTGGGGATCAGTGTCCTTCTCCAGACAACGACACCTTCCATTTTTCTTCCCCCACTGCATTATCTTGCCTATTTCATTGCCGGACTCTACCTGTTCACCATCCTCTCCGCCCTAGTTGTAAGGGTGATCCAGTGCTATTCCCGCTTCGGCTATCTGCAGATCACCCTTGACACCCTCCTGGTAACCCTCCTGGTTTTTTCCACCGGCGGTAGCCAGTCTGTTTTCACCGTGGTGTATTTTTTCCCCATCGTCATGGGGGCCTTTATGCTTTTCCGGCGGGGGAGCCTGCTTTTTGCCACGCTGAGTACTTTGCTGTTTGGTACCCTACTCTTGGTCGAGTATGGCGGATATGCTTCCCGGTTTGTCCAGGCCTACCCCAGCCAGATGGCAAATTTCCAGATGCCTCTCCATTATTTCGCCATTTACAGCCTCACCTTTTTCCTGGTTGCCATCTTAAGCTCCATGCTCTCGACCCGACTCCAGAAGACAGAAGCGGAACTGTTCCAGACAGTGAGCGACTATGGTCGGCTTTCCTTTCTGTATAAGCAGATCTTTGATGACATCAATACCGGCATTATCACCGTTGACTCCGACAACCGGGTAACATCCTTCAACCGTGCGGCAGAAATCATAACAGGCTACAAATCCAGCGAGGTCCTCGGCCTGAAACTTTCCTTGCCGCTTCCAGGGCTGGAAACGGCTCTGCTCCACGACGAACGCCGGCACATGGCCACCATCCCCCGCAAAAACGGAGAAACGATTCCAGTGGGATATTCCTGTTCCAGGCTCAACGCCCAAGACGACAACGAAAATGGCTATGTGTATACCCTTCAGGATCTCAGTCGGATAAAAAAGATGGAAGCCCAGGTGCAACAAGCTGAGAAAATGGCGACCATCGGCGAAATGGCCGCAGGCATTGCCCATGAACTCCGAAATCCTCTGGCTGCAATTTCCGGGGCCGTGCAACTATTGGACGGGGAAACCCAAAACAATTCGGTCAACAAACGGTTGTTTGGCATCATCATCCGTGAGTCAGACAGACTTGATGCAACAATCCATGAATTCCTTCTTTTCTCAAAGCCGATCAATCCGGAAAAAAAATGGTTTTCCTTGCCGTCTCTAGCGCGGGAAGCCATGGAAACCCTCAGCCAGGACCCGGGCTGGAACCCCGCCTTGACCCTTGACCTGGAGATCCCCCCCGATCTTGACTGCTGGGCAGACCCACAGCTAATCAGACAGGTGCTTCTCAACCTGATCGCCAACAGCGCCAACGCCTGCCGGAATATGGAAAGGGGAAGAATAGTGCTCCGGGCCAAAAAAACCACAGCCGGGCACAAGGACGCACCTGAAGCCGCCATTATCCTGGAAATTGCTGACAACGGCCACGGAATCCCAGAAAGTATCCGGGAAAAAATATATGAGCCTTTTTTTACAACCCGGGAAGCAGGCACAGGACTCGGCCTGGCCATTGTCCGGCAGATCGTGCACAGCCATGGCGGCGAAATTTCCCTGTGCGATTGCCAGCCTCAGGGCACGATTTTTTCCGTCAGCCTGCCCCTGCCCTAAAGATGACGAATGGGTAATGCAGAGTGAAGAGAAAGAGGTCTTTGCCTGTTCAATTTATCATTTTAACCTTTCCATTATCTTAAAGCAGCTATTATGGAAAGGATGCAATAGACGACGAGCCAGCCAGCAATGAACAGCAAAGATCTCCGACGCCATGGCGTCTCCCTGCCCACGCAGACCAAGGCGACAACCACGGTACTCGGAAAGATCACCCCGGCCCACAGAGGCTGAATGTAACGCAACAATTCCTGCAAGCCGAGCAGAAACCATGGCCCCTGAATATGAAACAGCCCTAGGCGGGTAGGCTCCATGGGCGCGGCTAGACAGAGACTGACCACCACCGTAGCAAACAGCAGCAAGCCATGCTGGCCAAAGCTTACCCGGTAACGGCGCAGATGATCCCAGCAACAGACCCCCCAGACAAGGCCCAAGCCGATGAGATGATTGGCGTAGACCCGCTTCATTCCCTCGGCCTCTATGGAAAAAAGCAGCGAGTTCAGTAGCGCCCCCAGATAGGGAATGGACAGGGTAATATTTTCGGCAATAACCCCAGCAGCCTCACCAGTTGCATCCGCCCGCAGAACATAGCCGGTAAAAAGTAGCAACAACGCCGCAAGCACAGAACCGATCAACAGGAGCCATTTACCAAAGCGGAGCTGCTGATCACTTTTTGCCAAAATAACCGCAGCCAGATGACACAGGGAAAAGAGGAAAAACAACTGACTGGAATAAAAATGGCAGGACCGGAAAAATTGACCAAATGGCGTAAGCAGATCAAGAGCGCTGGCGGAAAAAAACGGCGTAGCAGGGTCGTACTGAAGGGCAACCACCATTCCGGATAAAACAGAAAGGTAGAGAGAGACAAGGCTCTTGCCTCCCCATTTCGTCTCAATGATAAGCGTACGGATATTCATAACGTTACATGGTAACAAGGTACCCTTTCCCGTCCTTGTCCTCCTGTACCGTCGCCACCGGAAAACGGGGAAGATTTTTCTGGGCAGGACCGCTGAGTCGGAGGCCTTCCTTGTTAAAACGGCTGTGATGACAGGGGCAGAGAAGGATGCCTTCCTTTTCCTGAAAATTGAGTCGGCAGCCCAGATGGGTGCATTTCCGCGACACGGCCCACGGCCCGTTTTGTCCGACAAAGAGGATAAAATCGTGCTCCAGCACAAACCCACCCACAGGCACGACCTTCTGTACTTTGACAATTCGAGGCTGTTTGGGGGTGCGGTAGCCAAGAAAACGGAAAAGAGGATACAAAAGCAGGATGCCTGCGGCCCAGCGTAGCCAGGACCAGGAACCTACCAGGAATATCCGCCGGGTTAAAGGCTCCCCTTTTCGCGTCGCATCAGCCATTACAGGAAAACACTCGTCGCTGTCGTAAGGCTGGGGAGGGTCCAGACTGAGACATCAGCCCGGACAATCACGTTTCCGGTAATCATGGTTGCAGATACCGCGCCCGCAATCTCTCGCAGACATGATCCGGCACCAGACCGCTCACATCCCCACCATGTCTGGCCGCGTCTTTAATAATACTGGAGCTGATAAAGATCCAACGAAATCCGGTCATCAGAAAAACCGTTTCCACCTCTCGCTCAATCCGCCGGTTCATCAGGGCCAACTGGAACTCGTAATCAAAATCAGATACGACTCGTAAACCACGAATGATCGCCTTTGCCCCGCGTTTGTAAGCAAAATCGACTAGAAGACCGGATACATCCTCGACTTCGATCCGCGTTTCTTCCCCGGGGAAACAGTCCCGAATCATCCTCAATCTCTCTTCCAGGGAAAAAAGCGGCTGCTTGCCAGGATTGCTGGCAACGGCGATAATGATCCGGTCAAACAGGTGCAGCCCCCGATGAACGATATCGAGATGCCCGTTGGTTATGGGATCAAAGGTGCCGGGATACACGGCGACAGATTCGGATGTGTTTTCAGAGACAAACGGCTCGTAGTCAGTCATTACACCCTGCCTCCATGTTCTGGTAGAGCCAGAAACCGGCCTCTCCGTATCGGCGTTGGTCAAAACAGACAAGCGGCCCCATGTTTTCCGGGTACTGCGCTTCCGCCGCATCTTCGAGAACAACAATACCCTTGACGGCAAGAAAGTTCCCACCTGCCAACGACTCAAGCCCACGAAGGGCTAGCGTGTTTCCATAAGGGGGGTCGAGAAAAACCAGATCAAATCCATTTAGGGACTGTCCCGCAAGAAAAGCCAGCCCCCTGGCCAAATCCTTATGGAACACTGTGGCGCCTTCGGCAAAACCACAGAGAGCGATATTCCGGTTAATAAGCTCAATGACAGAACGCTGACCATCGACAAAGACCGCCGACACCGCCCCCCGACTCAAGGCCTCAAGACCCAGGGCGCCGGTCCCAGCAAAAAGATCCAACACCCTTGCGCCAACAACCTTGGCGGCCAAGATGCTGAAAATCGCCTCTCTGGCCCGGTCGGAGGTAGGACGAATCAGATCACCAAAACGCTGGCCTGGCGCCAGCAGCTTGCGCCCGCGGGCGCTGCCGCTGATGATCCGCAATTACAGGTAATCCCGAATAAGTTCCTCGGCGATCTGCACAGCGTTGAGCGCCGCACCTTTGAGGATGTTATCGGACACCACCCAGAGGTTGATCCCGTTGGCAATGGACTCATCCTCCCGAATCCTCCCAACAAGGGTCTCAAACCTACCAGCGCAATCAATGGCCATGGGATACTGGCCCAGGGTCGGCTCATCAACCAGCTGCACACCTGGGGCGTTTTTCAACAGGGCCTTGACCTCTGCCGCAGTGATCTTCTTTTCGGTCTCAATATTCACTGACTCGGAATGACCGTAGAAAACCGGAACCCGCACCGTGGTTGCAGTGACGCCGATGGTCGGGTCTTCAAACATCTTGCGAGTCTCGTTGACCATCTTCATCTCTTCTTTAGTATAACCATTATCAAGGAAGCTGTCGATCTGCGGCAGGCAGTTGAAGGCGATCTGGTGCGGGTACACGGAATGCACCATGGGTTTACCCGCCGCATAATCGAGGATCTGCTGCTTGAGCTCATCAATGGCCTTGGCCCCGGTGCCGGAAACCGCCTGATAGGTGGAGACCACGATCCGTTTGATCCGCACCTTATCGTGGATGGGCTTCAGAGCCACCAGCATCTGGATGGTGGAACAGTTCGGATTGGCGATGATACCCCGTTTTGTATACCGAGCAATGGCATGGGAGTTCACCTCGGGCACCACCAGGGGAATTTCCGGGTCCATGCGGTAGGCGCTGGAGTTGTCGATAACCACGGCCCCTGCCGCAGCAGCAGCCGGGGCAAAATCAAAGGACCGGGTAGCACCTGCGGAAAAGAGAGCGATATCAATCCCGGCGAAGGCATCCTTGCTCAAGAGCTGAACCGGAATCTCCTTACCCTTGAAGGTGAGAGTCTTCCCCACGGAGCGTTCCGAGGCAAGCAACCGCAGTTCGTCCAGAGGGAAATCTCTTCGCGCCAGGACATCAAGCATGGCGCCGCCAACAGCCCCTGTGGCGCCGGCAATAGCAACATTATATTTCTTTTTTGCAGCAGTCATTGTCACAACCCCTTACAGACAGCAGCCGGGCATAACCCGGCAATTGTATAAAATATCAGCAGGCAACACAAAACACCTCAATGCTTTAGCTTCCCTGCCGCGTTGTTTCCCTTTTCAAAAACACCAACCGGTTCAAGCCATTGAGATAGGCTTTTGCTGCAGCGGTGATGATATCCGGGTCCGCCCCCTGCCCCACCACAACCTTACCTTCATCCTCTATCCGAACCAGCACCTCGCCTTGGGCATCGGTACCGCCAGTGATGGAACTCACCGAGAAATAGAGAAGCTTACTCTTGGTCTGGGTCAGCTCGGCAATGGCCCGAAAACATGCGTCGATGGGGCCAATGCCGATGCAGGCCTTTTCCTGCTCCTTACCATCGATGAGCAGCCGCACCGCCGCGGTGGGCAAGCTCTTATTGCCGCTCATCGCCCCAAGATGCACCAGAGAAAAGGTTTCGGTGATCCGCAGCACCTCGTCCATCAGTATGGCCTCGAGATCCTCATCAAACATCTCTTTCTTGACGTCAGCCACCTCCTTAAACCGGGTAAAAACCCGGTCCAATTCATCGTCCTTGAGGGTGTAGCCCATTGCGACAATACGATCCTTCAGGGCATGCCTACCGGAATGCTTGCCAAGCACGATGTTGCCAGTGGAAATACCGATATCCACCGGATTCATGATCTCATAAGTGGTCCGTTCCTTAAGCACCCCGTCCTGATGAATTCCAGATTCATGGGCAAAGGCATTGGCACCGACAATGGCCTTGTTGGGCTGAACAGCCATCCCGGTGATGGTAGTGACCAGACGGCTGGTGGGATAGATATGCTCGGTGACAATATCGGTATGCACCTGCATCAGGTCGGCACGGGTGCGGATGACCATAACCAGCTCTTCCATAGCCGTATTGCCAGCCCTTTCCCCTAGACCGTTGATCGTTGATTCCACCTGCCGAGCCCCTTGGCTAATCGCGGCCAAGGAATTGGCCACAGCTAAACCAAGATCATTGTGACAATGGACACTGAGGACAGCCTTGTGAATGTTGGGGATGTTCTCTATGAGATAACTAATCTTGCGGCCAAACTCATCGGGCAGGGCATAGCCGGTGGTGTCCGGAAAATTCAGGGTCGTGGCCCCGGCCTCGATTACCGCGCTAAAGACCTTACAGACAAAATCAAGGTCGCTGCGCGAGGCATCCTCGGCGGAAAACTCCACGTTGCTCGTGTATTTGGCGGCGTGTTTCACCGAAGCCACAGCAAGTTCCAGCACCTGATCCTGGCTCATCTTCAGCTTATGCTTCAAGTGGATGTCCGAGGTGGCCAGAAAGGTGTGAATCCTGGGGTTTTCCCCAGCCTTGAGCGCCTCCCAGGCCCGGTCAATATCTTTGCGGTTACAGCGGGCGAGAGCCGCGATCTGTGCACCCCGGATATGTTCTGCGATATTGCGCACACACTCGAAATCACCGGGCGAAGCCACGGGGAAACCGGCTTCAATCACGTCCACCTTCAGCTTGACCAACTGCTGAGCCAGCCGAAATTTTTCCTGCATATTCATGCTTGCGCCAGGCGACTGCTCGCCATCACGCAAGGTGGTATCAAAAATAATTATTTTATCCGACATTGCTTCATCACTCCTCTCAGCTTAGGCGAACAAGAAGAATGCCACCTCAAACCAAGTTTAAACCGAATTTTCCTGCTTTTCTACGGCAGGTTTACTGGCCTTAACCACCAAACGATATCCCGCCGCAAGCGGTCCGGATAGAACGTAGCCTGCTCCTAAGGCAAAGAGGGTAACCTGTGGTTCGGTGGCAAGCACCATGATGACAACAACTAGCCCAACCAGAACCTGAAATTTTTTGGCCCTATCAGTTTCCGCATGCTTGAAGCTCTGATATTTCACGGAACTAACCATGAGATAGGAAAGACTGTATACGGTTCCAAGCACGATAAAATTCCTCAGGGTGCCGCTGATCTCAAAGAAACTACAGAACATCACGGAAGAGGCGATCATCCCGCCGGCAGCAGGGCACGGCAACCCCGTAAATTCATTTTTGGTCGAAGAGGTGTCCTGGGAATTAAAACGGGCCAAACGCAATGCGGTGGTTGCCACATAAAGAAAGGCCGCCAGCCAGCCATAACGTCCATACGGCCGCAGCACCCACTCATAGGCCAATACCGCCGGGGCCACGCCAAAGGCCACCAAGTCGCAGAGAGAATCGTATTCCATGCCGAATTTACTGGTCGTGCCGGTAAGTCGGGCAACCCTGCCATCGAGTCCATCAAAAACCCCGGAAATAATAATCGCCACGGCTGCATGGAAAAAATCACCGTTGATTGCTGCGACGATAGCGTAAAATCCGCTAAAAAGACTGGCCGTGGTTATAACACTCGGCAACAGGCAGATTTTCCCCTTTGAGGAAATTACATCTTCGGCTTTATGGTGCCTGTCCATGTGCTTCTCCTCCAGATATTGCTCGTAAACATCGCAATGTTCAAACTCTTATCCCTGGCAGTATATTGAAAAAACAATACTCTGCTTAGACGTATCAGGGAAGATAGCCAAGAACCGTCTCTCCGGCCCTTACTTTCTGCCCGACTGCAACTTCCAATTGAATCTGCTGCGGAAGATACAGGTCAACCCTTGAACCAAAGCGAATCAGGCCAAAACGCTCTCCACGCATCAATCTGTCCCCCTTCCCTGCCCAACAAACAATCCGCCGGGCAATAAGGCCAGCCACCTGCACCACGGCAATTTTACGGTTGCTCCTTGTTTCAATGGTAAGCCCACAGGCCTCGTTTTCCAAGGCTCCGCGTTCGGTATTGGCCGAAAAAAACATACCCGGAAAATACTGCACCTGGGTCACGGTGCCCGGACAGGGGGACCTGTTCACATGCACGTTAAAAACATTCATGAAGATGCTCACCTTGTAGACATGCTCCTTCACGAATTTGTCGTCAAAGACCTTCTCGATAAGGATGACCTTGCCGTCTGCCGGGGAAACCAGCACATCCTCATCATCTGGACATATCCGTTCAGGATCCCGAAAAAAGTACAGGACAAAAGCCGTGGTGAACAAGGCCAGCAACGCACTGAAACCATAGCCCAAAATAGCAAGGACCAGGGTGGTCAAAGCAGCAAAACCGATGAACGGATATCCTTCGAGGGCCACAGGAACTTGTGGTGTTTTCATGCGTTTCCTGTCTCACTGCAAAATGGTTTTCTCAAAGGACCGGATCGTTTCGGCCCATATAAAAATGAACTGACAGACCGCAATCACAGTCTGTCAGTTCATCTGCGAACCCTGTCTGTCAAAAAATGATTACGCCTTCTGGGCCCGTGTCATGGCAATGGTTCCGGAGCGGACAATCTCCTGGATTCCGATAGGCCGCAGGATATCAATCACCGCTTGCAGTTTGCTTGCCTTGCCGGTAACCTCAACGACATAGCTCTTTGGCCCAACGTCAATAACCTTGCCTCGGAAGATATCAATTATCCGCAAAACCTCGGCCCTGGTATGCGCCTCGGCTTTCACCCGGATCAGGGCCATCTCCCGCTCCACATTATCATGCTCACACATGTCGGTGACCTTGATAACGTCAATGAGCTTGTGGAGCTGCTTGGTTATCTGCTCAATGATGGTATCCTCGCCGGAGGTCACCAGGGTCAGGCAGGAAACATCCTGCTCAAGGGTCTGGGCCACGGACAGGCTTTCGATGTTGAAGCCACGGCCACTGAAAAGGCCAGTGACACGGGACAGAACACCGGGTTTATTTTGCAACAGTACGGAAATGGTATGTTTCATCGCGGCTATCCTTATTAAACCAACAGCATCTCTGTTGTGGCCTTACCAGCTGGAACCATGGGGTAAACACCTTCTTCCCTGGCAATAACAAAATCCATGAACACGGTATTGTTAATCTTCAAAGCTTCCTTGATAACCGGCTCGACCTCACTGGGCTTGGTCGCCCGCAGTCCTACTGCACCATAGGCCTCGGCCACCTTGACAAAATCCGGGACAACCTCCATAACCGTCGAGGAGTACTGCTTGTTATAAAACAGCTCCTGCCACTGACGAACCATGCCCAGGTAGCCATTATTCAAGATAGCAACCTTGACCGGCAATTTTTCCTGTCTGCAGGTAGCCAATTCCTGGATATTCATCTGGATGGAGCCATCGCCGGCAATGTCGATAACAATCTTGTCCGGTGCTGCCATCTGGGCACCGATGGCGGCAGGGAAGCCATATCCCATGACGCCGAGGCCGCCGGAGGTAGCCCACTGCCGGGGCTTGTTAAAATGGTAAAACTGGGCGGTCCACATCTGATGCTGGCCGACCTCGGTGGTAATAATTGCATCGCCACCGGTCAATTCATTGAGTTTCTGAATAACAAACTGGGGCTTGATGATATCGGTTTCTTCGACATAGCCTAAGGGATGCTTATTCTTCCACTCCCGAATCTGCTCATGCCAGGGCCGATTTTTTTCCAGGCACTCATCACCGTTGAACTCCTTACTCCGGCCAAACCAAGAATTGATAGCGAGAAGCGCATGCTTGCAGTCGGCCACGATGGGAATGTCCACCCGAACGTTCTTGCTGATGGAGGAAGGATCGATATCAATATGAATGATCTGGGCATGGGGGGCAAAGGCATCAACCCGACCGGTAACCCGATCATCAAAACGGGCTCCCACCGCAATTAACAGATCACAGTTGGCCACAGCCATATTGGCATAGTAGGTTCCGTGCATACCAAGCATGCCCATGGATAGAGGGTCCGTCCCAGGGAAACCGCCCAGCCCCATAAGGGTCATGGTGACGGGAATGTTAAGCTTTCTGGCAAGTTCGGTCAGTTCCTCGTTGGAGTCGGAGAGAATAACGCCTCCACCCGCGTAGATCACCGGTTTTTTTGCCTTGAGCATTGCCTGACAGGCCTTTTCAATCTGACCGGGATGCGGCTCGTAGGTGGGCTTATACGTCCGCATACTGATGGGTTTAAGCTCGGGATAGGTTATCCGAGTGGCCAGAACATCTTTGGGCATATCAATTAGCACAGGGCCAGGACGACCAGTCTTGGCCAGATGGAAAGCCTCCCGAATAATAGGAATTAATTCCTCGGCATCTTTCACCAAATAATTATGCTTGGTGATCGGACGGGTAATCCCGACAATATCGACCTCCTGAAAGGCATCGTTGCCAATCAGCTTGGTCGGCACCTGCCCTGTAAAAACAACCAGGGGGATAGAGTCCAGATAGGCCGAAGCAATTCCGGTAACCGCATTGGTAGCGCCAGGACCGGAGGTCACCAGGGCAACCCCTACTTCTCCCTTAATCCGCCCATAGGCATCGGCGGCATGGACTGCAGCCTGCTCATGCCGGGTCAAAACATGATGGATTTTATCATTTTTCATCAACTCATCATAAACATCGATGAGTGCCCCGCCGGGATAACCGAAGATTACCTCGACGCCATGCTCTTCCAGGCACTTGAGGAATGCCTGTGCTCCTGTGAGTTTCATGCTCTATTCCTTACCTTTAAATTCAACTTGTCTTCCGATAAAGATCGGGTTGTATACCAGAAATATACGGGGCACAGCCGCGCACCGCCAAAACCTTACAAAACAGGGAATTTTGAAATATATTCTGAATATATTTCTTGTCAAGCACGTTTCTGGCTTGAGCCCGAAAGAGGACGCCAAAAAAAATATCGCCCTGGTCTTTTAGCGGCAGCCCCAAGCGTTATAATTCCTTGCTGGTTAAGGGCAGACCTGAATAATTTCGAGGAAAAACCCCAAGCTGTCGCCCTCGCTCCAGAAATTCCCGCACTGCGGCAACCCCTTCCTCGCCCAGATCCAAAGAAAACGGATTTACATACAACCCAATATGATCCTTGATGACCTTGTCGTCAAGCTCCTGAGCGTGTTGCCGGATATAGGGCATACCCGCCTCCGGACAGGCAAAGGCAAAGGAAACACTAGCGCGGACACAACGGTCGATGGCCTGAATTTTCTCCTTACCCAAGGACCGCTTTGCTACGATGCCACCCAATGGGATAGGAAAGCCGGTCTCCCGCTCCCACCAAGCCCCAAGATCCTGATGCAACAGCAAGCCATGCTCCTGAAAGGTAAAACGACTTTCATGGATGATCACTCCGGCATCGACCTCACCGGCCACAATGGCTGGCATGATCTCGTCAAAACGCATCACCTTGGTCGCAAGAGCAACAGGGGAATACATCTGCAGCAGCAGGGCCGCCGTGGTGTATTTGCCAGGAATGGCAATGGTCAACCGGGGCAGCGCCGCCGCAGAAAAATTCTCCCGTGCAACCAGCAGGGGGCCGCAACCGCGACCAAGAGCACTTCCTGCCATGAGCAGAACATATTGGTCAAGGAGATGCCCCAAGACGTGAAACGAAAGCTTGGTTACATCAAGCCGCCCAGCAAGCGCCCACTCATTGAGGGTTTCAACATCGGCAAGCGTCGCTTCCGCAAAGTTGGGAGCTTCGGCACACACCTGTCCATGTATCAGGGCATGAAAAATAAACGTATCGTTGGGGCATGGAGAGAAACCAAGAGAGAGCCTGTTTTTTCCTGAAAGAAGTGGCACGGATTTTCTGCCTGGTTCAGATGAGTACTATGTGATCGACGAGCAGGGAAACGGCCTGTCCACATTTTTGCACAGCAGCGGCAAACTGCCAGTTCGCAAGATTACGGTCTTCCACCATGTTGCTGACGCAGCGCACTTCCAAACAAGGAACAGCAAATTCCTCGCAGACCCTGGCCACTGCCCCACCCTCCATGTTCTCGCACAGGCCATTATGGGCAGTACGCAACCGAGCCCCGCGCCTTGCCGTGGCACTGACTCCATTAACCGTAACAAACACTCCTTTTTTACAGCCGTAATCCTGCTTACCGAGGATTTCACCTGCCTGGGCAAGATACTGTGACTCCAGAGAAAAAACGGTTTTGCATGCCAATTGCCCGCCAAAGAGTTCCACGCTTTCCTCGTGGCAGATTCCAAAATCACCCATAACTTCGCTCTCGGCCAGACAGATATCAAGCAGCCCCGCCCCAGAACCTACATAGGCACCGGCCACACCAAAATTGAGAACCAGAGAGATGCCCCCAACCCCCTCGCACAGCCGCCGGGTGAGCCGAACGGCTGTTTCAAGCGGACCCACACCCGCAACAAAAAGCGCATGGGACTGACCGGTCTTTTCCCCGGCCAGGGGCAATGCTTCCATCTCTGTTGCAGCAACCAAAAGGATCATGACTGCCTATCGAAGAAAAAATAACAGGAAACAGCAGCAAGAAAACCAATGACGCTGCGGCAGGATGCCCCGAAACAGCTCCCAAGAGGACCGTTACCCGCGATACGGATGTTGCGCCTCCTCGACATGCATCACTTTCTTGATCAGGTTGCCTTTGTCAAGTACCACGATCCTTGGCCTGTATCCAACCAACTCTTCCGGCGCATATAAGGCATAGCTGACAATGATGATCAGATCGCCGGCCATTCCCTTGCGGGCCGCAGCACCATTGAGGCCAATCATTCCGGTTCCGGCTTTCCCTTCGATCACATAGGTATCAAAACGCTCGCCATTATTGATGTTATAAATATTCACCCGCTCATAAGGATACAGACCAACGGCGTCCATCAGATTCTTGTCCACCGTAAGGCTGCCCTCATAGTTGAGATCAGCCTCAATCACCGTGGCCCGGTGAATCTTTGATTTTAGCATGTATTGCAACATTGTCGCTCTCTCAGTTTTCCTCAAAAAGATTATCGTTATCGATCAAGCGTGTCGCCCCGATCTTTATGGCCATGACCAACACCGCACCTTTTCGCAACACGGCTTGGGGCTGCAAGGATGCCTGATCAACAAGGCTCACATACTCAATGGTCACAGCCTCCTGCTGCAACAATTCCCCCACCTCTTGCAACAGAACTTTTGCCTCAACAAACCCGGTGCGCACCCGTCTTCTCGCGTGCGCTATGGCCCGGAAAAGACACAGAGCCGACTGCCGTTCCAGAACAGAAAGATAAGTATTCCGCGAACTCATGGCCAGGCCGTCCGCTTCCCGGACAATGGGATGCCCGATGATCTCAACATCCCAGTTGAGATCTGCCACCATTCTCGTAACCACCGCAAGCTGCTGAAAATCCTTTCTGCCAAAAACAGCACAATGCGGCTTGATGATATGAAAAAGTTTGGCAACCACAGTGGTCACTCCGGCAAAATGGCCCGGGCGACTCGCGCCGCACAGTTCATCCGTCAACCCGGAAACAATCACTCTGGTGCTGGCCTCCGACGGATACATGGCTTGGGCCTCAGGGGCAAAAAGAACATCAACCCCTTCTCCTTCAGCAAGCTGGCAATCCCGGGCAAAATCACGGGGGTACCGGCCAAGATCTTCATTGGCCCCAAATTGAATCGGGTTCACAAACAGACTCACCACCGTACGCTCGGACTTCTCTCTGGCCTTGCGCATCAAGCACAAATGGCCCTCATGAAAAAAGCCCATGGTAGGCACCAAACCGATTGTCTGTCCAGCGGCAAGAGCCTTATTTGCCCAGACCGTCATCTCGGCAGGCGTACGGATAATCTCCATGCTCAATCTATACCGTGTCTGGTTCTTCCGGATTATCCCGCAGAAGCCCGCAACCTAGAGTCGATCCAGCTTGGCCTGCACATTTTCCTTGACCGCAGGAGAAACCCCCTCCTCGGCCAACACCTTGCCATACATCTCTTTTGCCTGGGGCACGGCCTTCTGCAACTCATAAATCCTTCCCATGGCCAAATAGGACTCCCCAGCAAACCCCTTGATCTCGGACAAGCGTTGATAGGCAGCAAGAGCTTCAGTCAAGGCGTTTTTATTTTCATAGGCCTGGGCTAGGTTCAGCTGCACCAGAGGAAAAATCGGACTTGACTTGGCAAGGTCATCAAGCACATCCCGATACACTTTGATAGCTTCATCATACTGCTGCGCATCAAAGGCAAGATGTCCCATCTCAACCTTTGCCCATTTGGCAGAGCCGGTTCGCCCATACTCATCGAGAACCTTCTGCAAAAGCACTTTACGTTGCCCAGGCACACCCTGGCCAACGGCCTCGGACAGCAGGGCAGCAGCCCGATCATTTTGCCTGGCCAGATAATAGCTCAGAGAAGACCAACCAACAATTGCCAACACGCAACATAACAGGCCAATGATTATATTCCGCCTATTGTTCCGGATAAACTTGATTGCCTTGGGGGGCAGGTTGAGCTCCTCAAGCAATCCGTGCTTCTGTAAAGGCTTGTTCAGTATCTCTTGTTGAAAATAGGTATCTTGCTCTGACATATGCCTCACCCCCCTCTCCATTACACTGTTGCTATTTTCTTCATGAAACAACAAAATTTGCCGACACTATACCTTTTCCCCCCGAAAAAAGCATCCGTCATTTTAAGTCGCCGCTCCCTCCATCCGCCATAGTAACGACAACGGCAGACCACAGCCAGAGAACAAAATACTTGTCCCTGCATATCGGTCATGCTAGGTAATGAACATGGAATTCTTAAGCAGAGATCACATCCAAACCGTCAGCGAACTAACCCAGTCAATTCGGGGAGTGCTTGAAGTTTCCTTTCCTTTTGTAACCGTAGCTGGAGAGATATCCAACCTGCGCTGTCCTTATTCCGGACATCTCTATTTCACCCTCAAGGATGCAACAGCCCAGATCAAAGCGGTGCTCTTCAAGCCCCAGCAACGCTATCTCACCTGTACCCCCGAGGACGGCATGGAGGTGGTCTGCCGGGGCCGCATTTCATTGTATGAATCCCGCGGCGAATATCAACTTATTGTGGATGTTCTGGCGACAAAAGGCGCGGGGGCATTGCAGCTCGCCTTTGATCTGCTCAAACACAAATTGGCAGACGAAGGGCTCTTTGCAACGGAACGCAAACGGCCCCTCCCCCTGCTGCCGGAAAAAATAGCCCTTATCACCTCGCCAAGCGGGGCCGCCGTGCATGATTTTCTCACCATGGCCGAAAAAAGATGCGCCGCGATCCCTATTGAGATTTTCCCGGTCCGGGTGCAAGGGGCTGGGTCATTGGAAGATATCATCGAGGCCATCACCTCCTGCAACCAAAGAGGGGAAAACGATGTGATCGTGCTCTGCCGGGGCGGCGGCTCTCTGGAAGACCTATGGACCTTTAACGAAGAAAAGCTCGCCCGGGCCATTGCCGGTTCGCGAATCCCCATAGTTTCGGCAATCGGCCATGAGGTGGACTTCACCATCGCCGACTTGGTCGCTGATTTTCGGGCCCCCACACCAACCGCCGCAGCTGAAACACTTATCCCCAGCCGCGCCCAGCTCCACGCCCAACTGCACAATCTCACCACCCGGCTAAACAAAACGGTTCAGGAGAGGCTGGCATTATTCCGCCGCAGCATCAAGGATCACCGAAAAATATTGGGCGACCCGACCGCGCTGCTCTACCAGTTCCGTCTGACCACTGAACATATGCTGGCCTCCCTACAATTTACCTTTTCCCGCACCATCCATCAGCGCCAGCTCGCCCTTGCCAAATTCAGTCAGATACTTGCACGCCACACCCCGGGAAAGCGCCTTGAATTTCAACGGCAAGGGCTCCATGAGCTGAGCAGGCGGCTGATCCAGGCCATGCTTCACCATCAGGAGCGCAAGCAAGCAGCCTTTGCAAGAAATGCGGGCCTTCTTCACGCCATCAGCCCATTGGGTGTTCTTGGGCGAGGCTACAGTATTGTCCAGCAAAAAAATGGGGAGATTCTTCGAAGTTACGTAGAGGTACAGCTGGGAGACGATATCAGCATCACCCTTGCCAAAGGACGGATTGACTGCGAGGTGAAAAAAATATGGCCTGAATGACCCTGGTTGTGTCGCGCCCCCGACACAGCGAACAAAGCACAACAAAAAAACGGCTTGAGGGGATCACCCGCAAGCCGTTGCAATTACTGGTCGGGATGAGAGGATTCGAACCTCCGACCCCGTGCTCCCGAAGCA
>CALMMG010000063.1 GCA_937868185.1 uncultured Pseudomonadota bacterium | reverse complement strand
GTATGAGCCAGTCAGCGGAGGTTGTTATGTTGGCAAAAGAGGCAGGGCGTATAAAATTGCAGCCGAATAGAATAGCAAGGGAAGAGATTCTGGATCTCATTGACAATGATGGCCTCACCGCCTGGTTTCAGTCCGTTTTTTCCCGCCAGACCGGGGAAGTCTACGGGTATGAGGCCTTGGCCAGGCTGCGAGAAAAAAGGACCCCTCCCCTCGATATCGGGGAGCTTTTCCAACGAGCCCAGAGCGAAGGCGTTATTTCCAGCCTCGATATGGTCTGCCGGGAACATGCTTTTTGTCGCGCTGCGGAGCTGGGTTTTGCCGAGAGGAACGCCTATCTGTATGTGAATATCTGCCCGGCCACCCTCATGCATCCTGATCACCGGGGTGGCGCCACCGACCGGCTGGCCGAGGAGTGCGGGATAGCCAAGGAGCGGGTCATCCTGGAGATTACCGAGCAGGAGGCAATCCGCAATTATGATCTTTTCAAAAAATCGGTGGAGTACTACCGGAGGCGGGGATACAAAATCGCCATCGATGACTTCGGCGTCGGCTACGGCGGGTTGAAGATGCTTTCGGTCATCGAGCCGGATTTCCTCAAGGTCGATCGGCATTTCATCACCAATATCGACCAGGATTCCTTCAAGCATAATCTGGTGGACGCTATTGCCACCGTGTGTCACAAACTCGGCATTACCATCATCGCCGAGGGGATCGAGCGGCAGGAAGAGTTGGAGACTATTGCCCGTTTTGATATTGATCTGCTCCAGGGCTACCTGCTGGAACGGCCTGGGCCGGATCTTTCCCGGCAGCGCCTCGCGCCGCTGGTTGTTCAGTCAGATGCCTCGCATTGTCCTGAAGCCCATGGGGAAACCTGTACTATAGGCGCCACCGTTAAATACCTTGAGCCGCTTTCCCCCAAGGAGTCCCTCATGACCGCCCATCAACGGTTCATGGACAATGTCAATCTCCAGGGCATTCCGGTTGTCGAGGAGCAGCGGGTGCTGGGCATGCTGAACCGGATGCATTTTCTGGAAAAACAGATGGTCGGCCCCTGTGGCTATGGGTTTGCTCTCTCCACCCACCGGACGGTCAAGGATGTGCTGGGGGATGATTTTCTCCTGGTTGAGGCGACAATGCCCATTGAGGAGGTGGTAAGCCGGATCAAGGCGCGGAGGGGCAGGCATCTGTATGACGATATCTGTGTGGCAAAAAATGGCAAATATCTCGGAACCGTGGCCATCAACGCTCTGCTTGAGGCGATCACCCAGAAGAGCATCCAGCTGGCCAAGGGGGCGAACCCCCTGTCCGGGTTGCCGGGCAACGAATTCATTCAGAGAACCGTGGCCACCTTTCTGCAGCGGAAGGTAAATTTCGACGTGTGCTATATCGATATCGACGATTTTAAACCCTACAACGATTATTACGGCTTTGAAAAGGGGGATATGGTTATCCGGCGGATTGGCCAGCTCATCGTCGATATCGTCCAACCCGGAGTCAGCGATAGTTTCCGCTTTGTCGGGCATATCGGCGGGGATGATTTCATCGTCATCACCCGGCCCCATGCCTCCCAGCAGATCTGTCATCAGATCATTGATAGCCTGGAGGGGTTGTTGCCGGAATTTCATGGGGAGCAGGAGTTTAGCGAGGGGCAGTATTATGCTCGAGACCGGCAGGGGGAACAGCGGGAGTTTGCCTTGCTTTCCCTTTCCATCGGGATTGTCAGCACAGAGGAATGTTCGCTGAACTCATACGCGGAGCTGGCTTTTCTCGCCTCCGAGGTCAAGCGGGCGGCCAAGCAGGAAAAAGGCTCGGCCATTGTCCGTAATCGGCGGGAAGAAGTGAGGTCGGAGATGATGCCCCAGGAAGACGATACTGCCGCCTGAGCGGAGATGGGTAAGTCGGGGAAGGGGGCAGGATTTGTCGCAGGGAGATTATGAGGGATGTGGCATTGTCTCATGACTCTGCCCGCAACCGGTACCCCACTCCGGATTCAGTAAGCAGCAGGCTGGGGCGGGAGGGGTCGCGTTCGATCTTGTGCCGGAGGTTGCTGATGTTCACCCGCAGCACATGCGGCTGCTCCAGGTGGGAGCTCCCCCAGATCTGGCTGAGCAGCTGACGGTGGGTCAGCACCTTGCCGGCGTGGGTCACCAGTATCCGGAGGATTTCGTATTCGGTAGGGGTGAGCTGGACTTCCTGATCGGCCACCCGCACCAGGCGGCGGGCAAGATCCACTTCAAGTCTGCCGCTGCGGAAGATCGGTTCCGGGGCCTGGCCGACGACCCGCCTGAGCGCCCCCCGGATGCGGGCCAACAGCTCCGGCACGCCAAAGGGCTTGGTCAGATAGTCATCCGCGCCCGCGTCCAGGGCGTCGACCTTGTCGTCCTCCCGTTCCCGCACCGAGAGTACGATGATTGGCGCGGGCGACCATTCGCGTAGCCGCCGGATCACCTCCACTCCGTCTAGATCGGGCAGCCCCAGGTCGAGGAGAATGAGGTCCGGTCGCACTGCCGCGGCGGCGGCCAGGCCGAGGCTACCGTTTTCCGCCAGATGCACAACAAAGCCGGAGCTTTCGAGCACGGTGACAAGCAGCCGCCGGATGGCGGCTTCGTCATCCACCACCAGGATGCGGGGCGGATGCTCGCCGGGCTTTAGCTCATCCATGGGCAGGACCCTCTGTCTGGGTGGGTGGGACAAGGGGCAGCCTGATCGTGACGGTCAGGCCGCCGCCCGGGGTGATGGCGGCGCTGATCTTGCCGCCGTGGGCCTGAACAAATCCCTTGCAGATGGAAAGGCCGAGCCCGGTGCCGCGTGCGCCCTCTGTCGCCGGCACCCGGTGGAACTTGTCGAAGATCCGTTCTAGGTCTGCTTCGGCAACGCCGGGGCCATGGTCGATTATCTCCATGATCAGCCACTCCCGGTCGGTTCGGGCATTGATGCCGAGGGGTTGATCCTGCGGCGAATACTTGAGGCTGTTGTCCAGCAGATTGACCAGCACCTGGATCATGCAGCCCATGTCCAGCATCACCAGCGGCAGGTCCGGGGGGAGGTGCACCGCAATCTCCCGTTTTCCAAGGCGCGGATCGAGCACCGACAGGGCGCAGCCGATCAGCTCCTCCACGTCGCAGGGCGTATACTTCAGCCGCACCGCCCCTGCTTCCAACCGGGTCATGTCCAGCAGGTTGCCGACAAAGCGATTCAGCCGGGCCGCCTCCTCGCAGGCTGTGGCCAGCAGTTCGGTTCTGGCGGTCTCGTTCAACCCTTCTTGGTCCCGCAAGCTGCTCAGCGCTCCGGTGATGGAGGCCAGCGGGGTGCGCAGGTCGTGGGAGATGGAGTTCAATAATGCCCGCTCCAGGGTTTCCCTGGCCTGAAGGATCTGGGCCTGCTCCGCCTGCTGGGAGAAGCGGACCCGTTCCAGGGCCATGGCGGTCTGGCTGGCAAAGGCGTCGAGCAGGAGCCGGTGCGGCTGGGAGTTGTAATCGGTCGGGTCTGCCATTCTCACCCCCAATACGCCAAGGATGTTCGCCGAAGTCTTGAGCGGCAGGTAGAGCAGGTCGGCCGAGCCCAGGGTAGCGGTGCCGCATCCCGCCTCCTGGTGATTGCGAAAGGTCCAGTCCGCCACCGCCCGCTCCTTGAGGTCGAGATCCAGTTTTTCGCTGGCGGAGATGATCTTGAGTTGCTCCCCGTCGGCCAGAAAGACCACGATCTCGGCCTTCAGGCTTTCCCGGATATTGCGGAGCACCGCGCCGGTGATGGCCACCAGATCGGCGGCGCCGGCCAGGTCGCGGCTCAGGTAGTAGAGGCTGGCGGTCTGCACCTCGCGCAGCCGCAACGATTCCGCCCGTTCGCGGCTTCTGGCCACGGTGGAACTGATCACCAGCCCCACGGTGAGAAAGCCGGCAAAGGTCATCAGGTATTCGACATCGGATACGGCCAGGCTGAAACGGGGGGCGACGAAGAAAAAATCAAAGGCGAGCACCCCGAGGAAGGCGGTGAGCACAGCTGGTTGCAGCCCGAGCCGGACAGCGGCCAGCACCACGGCGAGCAGGTAGAACATCACCGTGTTGGTGGGGGAGAAGAAAGGTTGGACCAGGGTGCAGAGCAGGGTTGTCCCGGCCACCAGGGCCACAGCCATCGCGTACCCGGCCCAGGGGATGGCCCGGAGCTGGCGGCGCTGCCGCGTTGCTGTCCGCCGTTCGCCGAGGCTCATGCTCACTACGTAGACGTCGATCTCGCCGCTTGCCCGGATGATCTGATCCACGATGGGTGGGTGCAGCAGCTCGCGCCAGCGGGGCCGGGTGGGTTTGCCCACCACAATCTTGGTGATGTTGTGGCGACCGGCGTAATCAGCCACTGCCTCGGCCACGGTTGCAGCGGTGACCGAGGCCACCGTGGCGCCCATGCTTTCGGCCAGTCTGAGATCGCGCCAGATCCGTTCCCGGTTTTCGCGGCTGAAGCGGCCGGTGTCCGGGGTTTCGATGTACACGGCATGCCAGGGGGCCTTCATCTCGTCGGCCAGCCGCCGGGTGGTGCGCATCAGTTTTTCGCCAAACGGGCTGCCGCTGATGCAGACCAGCAGCCGCTCTGCCACGGAGCGGGGCCCGGAGATGGCGCGGGCCTCCATGTAGGAGCGCATCTGGTCGTCCACACGGGAGGCGGCGCGGCGCAGGGAGAGCTCCCGCAGGGCGATGAGGTTGCCGGGCTGGAAGAATTTTTCCATGGCCCTGGTCGCCTGCTCGGGGATGTAGATCTTGCCTTGGCCCAACCGTTCCAGCAACTCATCCGGCGGGATGTCCACCAACTGAATCTCGGCAGCCAGGTCGAGCAGGTTGTCCGGCACGGTCTCCCGCACCACCACCCCGGTGATCTTCTCCACCAGGTCGTTGAGGCTCTCGAAGTGCTGGACATTGACCGTGGTGTAGACGTCGATACCTGCGGTCAGCAGTTCCTGCACATCCTGCCAGCGTTTTTCATGCCGGGAGCCCGGCGCGTTGGTGTGGGCCAGCTCGTCCACCAGGGCGATTTGGGGATGTCTTTGCAGCACCGCGTCCAGATCGAGCTCAAAGAGCGGGACCCCCTGGTATTCAAGGCGCAGCTTGGGCATGGCCTCCAGCCCTTCCAGCAGGGCGTCGGTCTCGGCCCGGCCGTGGGATTCCACATAGGCCGCCACCACGTCTCGCCCTTCCCGCTTGCGCTGGCGGGCCGCGCTCAGCATGGAGAAGGTCTTGCCCACCCCGGCCGCGTAGCCGAGGAAGATCTTGAGCCTGCCCCGGTCGGCCTGGGCTTCCTCGGCCTGGGCCAGTTTGAGCATGGCTTCCGGCGAGGGCCGGATGTCATCGTTCTCTGCGGTCACGATTGGGAATCCAGTGCCCGGTTGAGCAGCAGGACATTGACCCGTGGTTCTCCCAGCAGGCCCAATTGGCGGCCCTCGGTATGGATGTCCACCAGCCTGGCTACGGCATCTTCGGAAAGATTGCGCGTTTTGGCGATGCGCGGAATCTGGAGCCGGGCCGCTTCAAGGGAGATGTGGGGATCAAGGCCGCTGGCCGAGGCCAGCACCAGATCGGCGGGGATAGGGGTGGTGACGCCGGTGGCGCGCAGGGCCTCGATCCGTTGGGCCACCGTGGCAAGAAATGCGGGGTTGGCGGGGCCGCTGTTGGAACCGCCCGAGGCCATGGGATTGTAGGTAAACTCTCCGGTGGCCGAGGGCCGGGGCCAGAAGTAGTGCGCTCCGGTGAAGGGCTGGCCGATGAGGGAGGAGCCGACTGTCCGGCCATTGGTATCGATGATCAGGCTGCCGTTCGCCTGGTGCGGGAAAATGGTCTGGGCAATCCCGGTGACCACGGCCGGGTAGAGGCCGCCGCAGAGCACGGTGAACAACAGGCACATCAGAAGGGCTGATTTCAGTTCTTTCATGGGTTGGTTCTCCGAATATCGTCGGCATAAATCATTATACAAATAAACCGATCATCAAGTCGATGGCTTTGATACCGGCAAAAGGCACGATGATGCCGCCCACCCCGTAAACAAGCAGATTCGAGATCAGCAGTTTTTCCGCGGGCATGGGCCGGAACCGGGTGCCTTTGAGCGCCAGCGGCACCAGGAAGGGGATGACCAGGGCATTGAAGATCACCGCCGAGAGGATGGCGCTCTCCGGGCTGGCCAGGTGCATGACGTTGAGCGCTCCCAACTGGGGATAGATGGAGAGCAAGGCCGCCGGGATGATGGCGAAGTATTTGGCGATATCGTTACTGATGCTGAAGGTGGTGAGGTTGCCTCGGGTCATCAGGATCTGTTTGCCTACTTCCACGATGTCAAGGAGCTTGGTGGGGTTGGAGTCCAGGTCGATGATGTTGGCCGCCTCCCGGGCCGCCTGGGTGCCGGTGTTCATGGCCACGGCCACATCGGCCTGGGCCAGGGCCGGGGCGTCGTTGGTGCCGTCGCCGGTCATGGCCACCATGAAGCCAGCCTCCTGGCTCTCCTTGATCAAGCGCAGTTTGTCCTCCGGTGTGGCCTGGGCCAGGAAGTCGTCCACCTGAGCCTCGGCGGCGATGGCTGCGGCAGTAAGCGGGTTGTCGCCGGTGATCATCACGGTCTTGATCCCCATGGCCCGCAATTGCCGGAAGCGCTCCTGGATGCCGGTTTTGACGATATCCTTGAGATTGACCACTCCGAAGATTTCGATGCCGCAGCAGACAACCAGCGGGGTGGCGCCGGCCCGGGCAACGCGATCGGCTACTTGATCCAGGTCGGCGGGGATAGAGTCTCCGCCTAAGGCGCGGACAAAGGCGACAAGGGAATCCGTCGCGCCCTTGCGGTACTGTCTCCCTGCTGTGTTGAGACCGGAGAGCCGGGTTCCGGCACTGAACTCCACCGGCGCGGCGTCGGCGGGCATGACCGGCTGGTCAAGTTTAAACCGTTGCCGGGCCAGAGCCACGATGCTGCGGCCCTCCGGGGTTTCGTCGGCCAGTGAGGCCATCAGGGCCGTCTCGGCCACCTCGCGCTCGGTGTGGCTGCCTACCGGGATGAACTCTACCGCCTCCCGGTTACCATGGGTGATGGTGCCGGTTTTGTCCAGCAGCAGCACGTTGACGTCGCCCGCTGCTTCAATGGCCCGGCCGGAAAGGGCGATGACGTTTTTTTGGAATAACCGGTCCATGCCGGCGATACCGATGGCCGGAAGGAGCGCGGCGATGGTGGTAGGGGCGAGGCAGACGAACAGGGCCACCAGCACGGTGAGCGATACTGGATGGCCAAGACCGGTGGCCGTGACACTATAGATGGAAAGGGGGCTGATGTTGGCGCAGACCAGGAGAAAGACCAGGGTTAGGGCGATGAGCAGCACCTCCAAGGCCACCTCGTTGGGGGTTTTGCGCCGTTTGGCCCCCTCGATGAGGGAGATCATCCGGTCCAGGAAGGTTTCGCCGGGATCGGCGGTGATCCGCACCACCACGCTGCCGGAGACCACGGTGGTGCCGCCGGTCACCGCGCTGCGGTCGCCGCCGGACTCGCGCACCACCGGAGCGGACTCGCCGGTCACCGCCGATTCGTTGACCAGGGCCGCGCCGTGGACGATTTCGCCGTCGCCGGCAATGGTCTCGTTGGTTTCCACCAGGATATGGTCTCCCTTGCGGAGCAGGGTGGCGTTCACCGGGGTTGTTGTCCCGGCGGGGTCGGCGCTGGCCAACTGCTTGGCCATCACGTCGGTCCGCGACTTGCGCAGGCTTGCGGCCCTGGCCTTGCCCCGTCCTTCGGCCAGCGCTTCGGCAAAGGTGGCGAAGAGCACGGTCAGCCAGAGCCAGACCGAGACCTGGCCGGTGAACCAGGCCGGTTCGCGGCCAGTACCGGTAAGGGACATAATAAAGGTGATGACCGTGATGACGCTGGCGATCTCCACGCAGAGCATCACCGGGTTGCGCCACAGCAGGCGCGGGTCAAGTTTTTTGACGGATTCAATGAACGCGGCGCGGAGCAAGGCCGGATCAAAGACCGACTTTTGTTCAGGAAGATGTTTGGACATGGTTTTAGTTTACTCCCATCATGGAAAGATGTTCGACAATCGGTCCGAGGGCCAGGGCCGGGAAAAAGGTCAGGGCGCCGACGATGAGGATGACCAGGGTTAGCCAGAAGGCAAAGGGGAACTTATCGGTGGGCAAGGTGCCCAGGCTGGGAGGAACATACTTCTTTCCGGCCAGGCCGCCCGCCATGGCCAGCACCGCCACGGCCGGAACGTAGCGACCGATCAGCATGGCCAGCGCACCAAGGAGATTATAGAAGTTGGTGTTGCCGGTAAGGCCGGCGAAGGCGCTGCCGTTGTTGTTGGCCATGGAGGCCATGGCGTAGAGCACCTCGGTAAGGCCGTGCGCCCCGGGATTAGCCATGGAGGCCACGGCAGACGGGGTGACCATGGCCAGGCCGGAGAGGATCAGCACCACGATGCCGGCCACGAGGATGATGACGATGGACATCCACATCTCCCGCACCTCGATCTTCTTGCCCAGGTATTCGGGGGTGCGCCCGATCATCAGGCCGGAGACGAAGACGGCGATAATAGCAAAGGCCAGCATGGTGTAGAGGCCGGAGCCGACCCCGCCGAAGACGATCTCGCCCAGCAGGATCAGGGAGAGCGGCACCAGTCCGCCCAGCGGGGTGAGGGAGTCGTGCATGGCGGTCACCGCGCCGCACGAGGTGCCGGTGGTGGCCACCGTGAATATGTCGGTGCCTGCCAGACCGAAGCGGAGCTCCTTGCCCTCCAGGTTGCCACCCATGAGCCCGAGCTGGTGCAGCATGGGGGTGGAGGCTAACTCACTCCAGTGGAGCACAGCAAGGGCGGCGACAAACAGGAAGAGCATTACCCCGAGCAATGCCCGGCCCTGTCTGGGGTTGCCCACCATCACCCCGAAGGTGCGGGTCAGGGCGGCGGGGATCAGCAGGATGAGCAGAACCTGCATGAAGTTGGAGAGCGGGGTGGGGTTCTCAAAGGGATGGGCAGAGTTGGCGTTGAAAAAGCCGCCGCCATTGGTGCCCAGCTCCTTGATTGCCTCCTGGGAGGCCACCGGCCCCATGGGGATGGAGACCTCTTTGGCGGTCACGTTTTCGGTGAGCGGTTTGCCTGCCCGGTCCAGCATGGGAGTGCCCTGTTCGTCCAGCTTCGGCTTGTCGTAGCTGAGTGACTGGGTAAGCGGCACTGTTTTGTACTCGTTGAAGTTCTGGATCGCTCCCTGGGAGACTAGGAAAACAGCGGCGATCAGTGACAATGGTAGGAGGATGTAGAGGACGGAGCGGGTCAGGTCCACCCAGAAGTTGCCGATCGTGGCGGTGGTGCGCCGGACAAAGCCGCGGATCAGCGCGATGACGATGGCCATGCCGCTGGCGGCGGAGACAAAGTTGTGCACCGTGAGTCCGACCATCTGGGTAAAATAGCTGAGGGTGGACTCGCCCGAATAGTTCTGCCAGTTGGTGTTGGTGATGAAGCTGATCGCGGTGTTGAGCGCCAGGGGCCAGGAGAGGCCCGGCTGGCCTTGGGGGTTGAACGGCAGGACGGGTTGGGCCAGCAGCATGCCCAGCAGGGTCAGGAAGAGCACCAGGTTGAAGAGCAGCATGGCCAGGGCGTAACGTTGCCAGCCCATCTCATCGTTTCGGTCCACCCCGCAGATGCGGTAAAACAGGCTTTCGCAGGGGGCGAGGACCGGGGAGAGGAAGGTGCGCTCAGCGTTGTAAACCCGGGCCATGAAGGTGCCCAGGGGGTGGGCCAGCAGCAGCAAGGCTCCAAGCAGCCCAAAAAATTGGAGCAGGTCGTTTGGAAGGGTCATGGCAGTGGTTTTCCTCCTTAATGGTGTCCCAAAATAGTCCGCTCGGGGCGGTGTGCCTCTTGTTGTGGTCATTATAGTGTAATTGATATCAAGACGGGGTTAAAAGGTGGGCGAAAACCATCAAGGATCTATCAAGACGGTTGTGCAGGAATAACCGGGGAGGGGATCTATCAATAATAAGTGGCGGTTTTCAAAGCAGAACGGATGGTGGATTTTGTCAGAATATGCATCTAATCGGAGTTGCTTGGGAAACGGGCTGAGCGAGATTCTCAGTCGGTGTTTCCTCGGGGGCGGGGAGGGGTGGCCTGATCGAGGAAATACTGAGCCCAACATTCCCAGGCAATGGTGTCCAGGGTGCAGTCGCTGGGGCAGGGATGCTGGAAAACCGCATGGGGGCAAAGCCCGCTTCTCGCCGTGCAGATGTGTTTGGCCGCCTTTTCCAGCGCAGTGGTCAGGGTGGGGGTGTCATGTTGTATTGGTGTGTTCATGTTGTTTTTCCTTATGGAGCAGAATGGTGAAGGTTGTGCCCTTGCCGAGTTCGCTTATGACACTTACCTCGCCGCCATGTGCTTGGATAATGTGTTTAACAATGGCCAGTCCCAGGCCGGTGCCGCCAAGTTTGCGGTTGCGGGCCGCATCGCTCCGGTAGAAGCGCTCGAACAACCG
>CALMMG010000062.1 GCA_937868185.1 uncultured Pseudomonadota bacterium | reverse complement strand
ATCGTCAGCAGTATGGAGATTTTTGCCCGTT
Source organism: uncultured Pseudomonadota bacterium (assembly GCA_937868185.1). Classification (GTDB taxonomy): domain Bacteria; phylum Desulfobacterota; class Desulfobulbia; order Desulfobulbales; family Desulfurivibrionaceae; genus Thiovibrio. The sequence continues at coordinate 11,984 of CALMMG010000062.1, read as the reverse complement.
TTGCCACGAGGGATTTGAATTCACTCGATTCGAGCAGACTGTGGACGTCTTTTTGCATTGCGGCCTCCTTGGGGGTGGTGATGGGTTTTTGTCTGAAAAAACAAAGTGTTCGGCAGTTCTCTCTGTTCGTGGCGCAATGGCTGCGCTGTGACAAATTTAGGTATAAATACCCTGACCCCTGGTGGCTGTCAACTTTTTTGGACATTTTTCATCGGGGTTACAAAGAGTCGTTATTTGCCAGGAAATGTATGGCGGATTCACAGCGCCCATCGTGAACCCTGACCTGCCCGGAAGATTTCTCGCAGGGTGCGGTACCCCTTCCCTTGAAATTTCTTGATAAGAAAAAGAAAGAGATAGGCGGTTTGTATGGCATCTTGCAATGCGTCGTGGGGGACAAAGGCAGGCAGCCCGTATTGGCGACAGAGTTCGCTGAGGTTGAATGAATGGCCGCCGTCGATCTTGTTGCGATACGGGACTCCGAAGCGTTCCAGGTGGATCTGGGCAAGGCGCAGGGTGTCAACGCAGGGATTGTGAAGGGGCGAACCGAAAAGGTGTCTACAGGCGCGGTTCAGAAAGGCGATATCCAGATCGACAAAATGCCCAACCAGGAGGGCTTTGCCACAATAGTCTATAAAGTGGGGAAGCACTTCGCTAAGCGGTGGGGCAGCTTCTAACTGTTGTGGGGTAATACGGTGGATAAGGGTGCTGTTTTTGGGCAGCGGTTTTTTCGGTTTGACATGGGCGTAAAAGGTCTCTCCGGCCAAGATTTGTAGGTGTTTGATGCGTACTGCGCCGATGGAGACGATTTCATCCTGCCGCTCATGGAGCCCGGTTAGTTCGGTGTCTAACACCACAAAGTCATATTCCTCCACCGGCTGGAACTGGTCGAGGGTCTTGAAATAGTGTTTGTTCTCGGCGAACAGAGGGTGGGCCGGCCGGAACAGATCGGAGATGGAAAAAAAAGACATCGCTACCCCTCGCCCAACCGGTATTCTTGCCGAATATGGCTTTGCAGGCGGCGGACCACCTCAAAAGCCTCCTTGAGGGTCTGTTTTTCGAGTTCGGAAAGATCCGCCGGGTTGATGTGGTTGTCCGGGGGCTGTTGCTGCTCAAGCTTTCGCAGCTGATGAATAAGCCGCATCTGCATGAGAAATTCATAGGCCTTTACGGTTTCGCTGTATAGCTCATGGGAAAGATGGCCATCTTCGTGGAGAATCTGGAGACGGCCCAAGGTATTGTTTTCGGGAATCCCATGTTTTAGGGCAAAGAGCCGGGCGAAATCGACAAAGGGGACAAGGCCTTTTGTTTTAAGATCGAGGGAATTTTTGTGTTCTCCGTCTTTTTCCACAATGAGGTTACGGAAAAAAGAAAGCGGTGGGCGCGACTCCAAGGCGTTTTTGGCAAGATGTAGCAAGAAAATTTCCTGCTGCGGCACGTTGCGCACCAGGTATTGTCGGAGACCTTCTGCCAGGGTTGTATCGCCATATGCGGCCCGGAAGTCAAAGAAGATGGTGGAATGCATGACCTCAAGCGGCTCGGGTCTGTGCAGCCAGTTGTCAAAATATCTGCGCCATTCTGTGATTGGTTGGCGCCATTTGGGGTTGGAGGCCATTATCTCGCCAGGGCAGGGAGGATATCCGCAGCCGACCAGATGGGCGATCGCCTTTTCGCCCAAGGTCTTGAAATAAGCAGCGGCCAGCTCGGCCTGCGCCTGGTTTTCCGGCTCGGCGTAGAGCAGAGCGTTATCCTGATCGGTTATGAAGGTCTGTTCCCTGCGGCCTTCGCTGCCCATTACCAGCCAGCAGAATGGCAGGGGCGGGGGGCCGAGTTCCTCGTTAAGCAGGGTGAGTAGCCGATCAAGGATGTGGTCGTTGAGTACCGTGATCATTCGGGTGATGTTGTTAGCCTTGGCCCCTTCCTCGATGAGGGTGCGGATCACGGTTGGGACCTTCCTGGCCAGGGGGTAAAGCCCCTCGATGGTTCTTTGTGCCCCGATTTCCCTGAACAGGTAGAGGGGCGAGGTCCCCTGGAGGAGCATGATGTCGTGGGTGGTAATTACCCCGATGATTGTCCCCTGTTGCTCCACGGCCAGATGGTGGATGGAGAGGTGCATCATCTGTAGCATGGCATCGAAGCACACCCGGTGGGAGGGGATGGTTTTGAGCGGCTTCGCCATGATTTGGCCCACTGGGGTCTGGTAGTCGAGTCCGGCCGCGACCACCTTGGTGCGCAGATCCCTGTCGGTGATGATGCCGACGATCTTTTTTTCCTGGTCGTGGACCAGCAGGGAGCCGATATGCAGTTCTGTCATTTTGGCTGCGGCCATCTGGACGCTGTCTGTTGCAGCAATGATTTTTGGAGCGCCTTTGACAATATCGACAACCTGGGCCGAGAAAAGAAACAGGGCGCTTTCGGTGCGCGGGGCAACTTTATGCTGTCGCAGCTGGGCATAGGCGGTTTTCACCAGTTTTTCAGACATGCTGCGCAAAAAATAATGCGTGACTTTGGGGCATGACTGGATGAGGTCAAGAAACGCCTCTTTCGGGAAGAGAAAGCAGAAGGTGTCCTCAACGGTTTCCACGTTGAGGTTCGCCATGTTGGTCCCCTGGATAATGGGCAGGGCGCCGAAATATTCTCCTTCGCCGCGAAAATCTTTGAGGGTTACTGTTCCGTCGTCGTCTTTGAGATAGATTTTGACCCCGCCTTTTTGGATGAGATAAAAATACTGGACTTGGGTCTGGTCTTGCCGGAAGATAACGGTGCCTTTTGGAAAAAAATCGATGAGGCAGCTGGTGGCCAGATTTCTCAGCATGTCCGCATCGAGTTCGTTAAAGGGGAGGGTGTGGGTCAGGAATTCAAGGACGATTTCCGGGGCCACGGCATGGATATTTTTATGAGAAGACGTGCGCATGGTTGCCTCATTTGGAGTTGTTTCCCTTGCGTTAGGACTACACAAAGGTGTGTCTGCGGTCAAGGGATAATCAGTAATTGTCATGTCATGGTCCCTTGACATGGAGTAGTGTAACATAGTAAAAATTCAAGAGAAATTTCTTGCGTAAATAATCAGACCCTGAAGGGGAAATCAATTTTATGAAGAAAGAGCATGCGGTAATTGTTCCGGTCATCCTTGCCGGGGGATCCGGCACCCGGTTGTGGCCGTTGTCCCGGGAGTGCCATCCCAAGCAGCTTCTGCCCCTGGTCAACGACAAGACCATGCTCCAGAACACGTTGCTGCGGGTCCAGGGGTTGAAGGGGGTTTCCGCGCCCATCGTCGTCTGCACCGAAGAACATCGGTTCCTGGTGGCTGAGCAGGTCCGCGCCATTGGCGGCGCGGCAACGATCATCATCGAACCCTTAGGGCGGGATACAGCTCCGGCTGTTGCCGTTGCCGCTCTTGAGGCGATCCGGCAGAACGAAAATGCGATTCTTCTTGTCCTGCCGGCAGACCATGTCATCGGCAACGAGGGAAATTTTGCTGAGGCCGTGGCTAGGGGGGCTTTTTGCGCTGTGAACGGGCATCCTGTCACCTTTGGTATTCTCCCGCAAAGTCCGCATACCGGGTATGGTTACATCAAAAAGGGCGAGGTGGTGGGCGGGGAGGAGTCGGCAGTTTTTGCGGTGGATTGCTTTGTGGAAAAGCCCACCCTGGAAAAAGCCAAACAGTATCTGGCGGATGGCTATCTCTGGAACAGCGGGATGTTTTTGTTCCAGGCAGAGGGATTTCTGACGACCCTCAAAGAGTTTGAACCGGTCATGGCTGATTGCGTGTCGCGTGCCTATGCCGCCCGTACCCACGACCTGGATTTTACCCGCCTTGATTCTGTGGCCTTTTCGGCAAGCCCAGCCAACTCCGTTGATTATGCGGTGATGGAGCGGGTTCAGGATTCGGTGGTCGTGCCCCTGGATTGCGCCTGGAGCGATGTGGGATCCTGGGAAGCCCTTTGGGAGATCGGTAAGCAGGACGAGAAAGGCAATATCTTCATCGGCAACGTCCTGGCCGAGGATGTGGCTGGTTCTTATATCAACGCGGGAGACAGGATTGTCGCGGTGATTGGGCTCAATAATTATATTATTGTTGATACCAAGGATGCACTACTGGTCGCTTCAAGGGACCGGACCCAGGAGGTGAAGACCATTGTCAAACGGTTGAAGCTGGAGAAGCGGGAAGAGGTTCGGCTGCACAAAAAGGTCTCTCGTCCCTGGGGGTCTTATGAATGCGTGGATAGCGGGGAACGATTTCAAGTCAAACGGATAATGGTGAACTCCGGCGCCACCCTGTCGCTGCAGCGACATTTCCATCGGGCCGAGCACTGGGTGGTGGTAAAAGGTACGGCCCATATTACCAATGGAGATCAGGCCATCATTTTGACGGAAAATCAGTCTACCTATATCCCGCTTGGGGCCAAACACCGCCTGGAAAATCCAGGCACTATCCCTCTTGAAATCATCGAGATTCAGACCGGCAGTTATCTGGGCGAGGACGACATCGAGCGATTTGAAGATCTGTACGGTCGGTGAATTGATTTGTTTTTTTGATCTGAACTATGTCGTTCTTCTTCAGGAAAAGAATTTAAAAACAGCAGGTTGTCCACATTATTTTATTTGCACTTTGTAGATAATGGGTATAACAACGTATGTGTTGTATGAGGGGTATTATGTAGCGGAAGTGTTCATCTCTGCGAAAAGGTGAGAGGGGATGCAGCGTGTGGTGGTTCTTGGCGGGAGTGGTTTTGTCGGCAGGGCGCTTGTTCAACGCCTTGTGGCTGATGGCATTGAGACCGCCGTGGTCGCACGGAATGCTTTTCCTGAGGCAGAGGGCTTGGGCGTTCGCTTTCTTTCCGGCGATATCGGCGATGGGGATTTCCTGAAAAATTCCTTGGTCGGGTATGACACCGTATTCCATCTTGCCTCCAAGACCGGTATCTGGGGGGACAAAGAGGAGTATTACCGAACCAATGTCGTCGGCACCCAGAATGTTTTGGACGTCTGCCGCGCAAACAATATCCCTGCCCTCGTTTATGCCAGCACGCCAGGGGTTGTTTACCAGAAAGACGACCTGTGCGGGGTGAATGAACGCACTCCCTACGCCCGGAATTTCCTTTGTAACTACGCCCAGAGCAAGGCCATTGCTGAGAAAATGGTCCTTGCGGCCAATTCCAACAACCTGAAAACCATAGCCCTGCGTCCTCACCTTGTTTGGGGGCCGGGAGATATCAATCTTATCCCCCGTCTTTTGGGCCAGGCCAGATGTCGCCAGTTGAAACGGATTGGGGATGGCCATAATCTTGTTGATGTCACCTACATCGATAATGCCGTGGAGGCCTTCATCCTGGCTGCGCAAAATCTGCATGGCCCGGCCTCCGGAGCAGGGAAGCCCTATTTTATCTCCCAGGGCGAGCCGGTCAATCTCTGGAACTGGCTCAACAAGTTTTTACGGCGACTGGATATTCCTATTGTTGAGGAAAGTATCCCTTTTCAAAAAGCGTATCTGATGGGGATGTTTATGGAAAAGGCTTTCCCTCTCGCACGGATAAAACGGGAACCTTGCATGACGCGCTTTCTTGCCGTGCAACTGGCGAAATCCCATTGGTTCTCCATCGAGAACGCCAACCGTGATCTTGGCTATTTCCCCAAGGTTTCGACGGCCGAGGGAATCAACACCATCTTGCAATGGGTTAACAAGAGCGAACTTTGATTTTTTCCATCAAGCTGCATTTTTTCCCATCAATATTCCGGAAGCCCTGTTAAAAATATCTTGCAGAGATTTTCTATTTTTCATAATGTGACCGCCTGGTCATATTATGGATACCTTCCTTGTTCAGCCAAAACAAACCTTTGTGAACCTGCCGCCGGAAAAGCGCGAAAGCATTGTGCGTGCCGCGGTTTCCGAGTTTGCTGAGCACGGCTACCAACGGGCAAGTCTCAATAATATCGTCAAGCGGTTGGGGATATCCAAGGGCTCGCTGTACCAATATTTCGACAACAAGGAAGCGTTGTTCCTGCACGTGTTTGATCATTTTACCCAGCAGGTGAAGTGGTATGTCAAGGCCTCGGTTGTGGGCAATGGCCAGGATGATTTCTTTGGCGTGGCCAGGCAGGTATTGCTGGCAGGCATAGCCTTTATCGACAACCACCCGGAATATTTTCAGGTGTATCTCAAGGTCCTGTTCGAGCGGGATGTTCCCCGTCGGGAGGAACTGGTAGCCAGGGTCCGCCTCTTTTCCCTGGAATATTTTGGACCGCTTGCGGACCGGGCCATGGGTCAAGGCGTTTTGCGCAGTGATATCCCTGCACATAAGGTGGTGTTCATTCTGGATGCGATGCTGGACCGATTTCTGCAAGGATATGCCCAACCGTATCTCGACGGAGGGCTGGCGCTGGCCGGGATGTCTCCCGGGCGGTTGGATGAAGAGATTGACAGTATGGTTGCGGTGCTGCGTACCGGGTTGCAACCGTCGGTATAATTGGAGAATAGATAATGGAACAGATGGTGGCTGCGGCGGGGCTTGAAGATATCCTGGAGAAGGTCAAGGCCGGGGAACGTTTGAGCGTCGAGGATGGCGTTAGGTTGTATAAAACAAATGATATCCTGGCGCTCGGTTATCTGGCCAACCTCGTGCGGGAGCGGATCAACGGCGATCGTGCCTATTTTATCTACAACCAGCATGTCAACTACTCGAATATCTGTACCAATCTTTGCAAGTTTTGCGCATTCGGTAAGGACAAAGAATCGCCCCAAGCCTACGAGATGACAGTGGATCAGGTCAAGGCCAAGGTGCGGGAGCGTCTGGCCGAGCCCATCACCGAAGTGCATGTGGTGGGCGGCATTCACCCGGATCTGCCTTACCAGTATTATCTGGATATGCTGCGCGGCATCAAAGAGGTGCGGCCGGAGATTCATATTCAGGCCTTTACCTGCGTGGAGATTGCCCATCTGGCAACCCTTGCCGGAAAGTCCGTCACCGAGACCCTTAAGGATTTGGTTGCTGCCGGGCTTGGTTCGATTCCGGGGGGTGGGGCCGAGGTGTTCAGCCCCAGGATCAGGCAGCGCACCTGCGAAAAGAAGCTTTCTGGTGAGGGCTGGCTTGAGGTTGCCAAGGCTGCCCATCGTCTCGGGCTCAAGAGCAACGCCACCATGCTCTACGGGCATATCGAGACCATGGAGGAGCGGGTCGAGCATCTGGCGGCCCTCCGTGCTGCTCAGGACGAAACCGGCGGCTTTCTCACCTTTATTCCCTTGGCCTTTCATCCGAAGAACACCGAGCTGCACGAACTGGCCAAGACCAGCGGTCTTGATGATCTCAAAAACATCGCGGTTGCCCGCTGTTTTCTCGACAACTTTCCGCACATCAAGGCCTACTGGGTGATGATTGGTCCCAAACTGGCCCAGATCGCCCTGTCATTCGGGGCGGATGATGTGGACGGTACGGTCAAGGAAGAGTTGATCACCCACATGGCTGGCGGCGAGGCCGGTGGCACCATGGCCGACACCGAGTTGATCCGGCTGATTCGGGATGCCGGTCGGCAACCGGTGGAGCGGGACACCCTATACAACGTGATCAGAGAGTATTGAGATTATGGACATACAGCGGATCACGGAAAAGAGGCTGGCAGGCGAGCGGATTACGGTTGATGAGGGCTTGATGCTTTTGGAAAAAGCCGATCTCTACCAACTAGGCTTTCTGGCCAATGCCATCCGCAGGCAAAAGCACCCGGAGCCGTTGGTGACCTATGTGATCGATCGCAACATCAACTATACCGACATCTGTATCTCCGCCTGCAAATTCTGCGCGTTTTTCAAGGCGCCGGAAGATCCGGCCGGCTCGGTGCTTTCCTTTGCCGAGCTTGGCGAGAAGATCGAGGAAACCAAGGCGCTGGGCGGCACCCAGATTCTCTTGCAGGGCGGGCTCCATCCGGACAAGCCTCTGGAATTTTACGAGGAGATGCTTCGCTTTATCAAGGGATTCGGTATCCATATCCATGGCTTTTCCCCGCCCGAGGTCTGTCATTTTGCCTCCCTGTCTGGCCTGCCGGTGCGGGAGGTTCTCATCCGTTTGCAACAGGCCGGTCTTGATTCCATCCCCGGCGGCGGGGCGGAGATCCTCTGTGATCGGGTGCGGCAGGAAACCGCGCCGCGCAAATGCTTAACCGATGCCTGGCTTGGGGTAATGGAAGAGGCGCACCGTCTCGGGATGCGTACCACGGCAACGATGATGTTCGGGCATCTCGAAACTTTGGCCGAGCGCATCGAGCACCTTGCCAGGGTCCGTGCCTTGCAGGATAAAACCGGCGGCTTCACCGCCTTTATTCCTTGGCCATTTCAGCCTGATAACACGGCGCTTTCCCATCTTCCCAAGACCACAGCCTTTGGTTACCTGAAGATGTTGGCGGTTTCGCGGATTTTCCTGGACAATGTTGACAATATTCAAGCCTCCTGGGTGACCCAGGGGCCCAAGATCGCCCAGCTTTCGCTTTTCTTTGGGGCCAATGATTTCGGCAGCACCATGATCGAGGAAAATGTGGTAGCTGCAGCCGGAGTGGGCTTCCGTCTTACCGAGCAGGAGATTCGTGGGTTGGTTGAAGGCGCTGGCTGTGTGCCCAGACAGCGTACAATGGATTACTCTTTGGTGTAAGATGCAGGAATACCCTCGTTATCTCTACCGGGCCCCCTTTTTGGTGCCGGGTAACGGGCCGGTCATCGTCGACGGCGCAGTGCTCACCGAAAATGGGCTGGTTGTGGCGGTAGGCTCGTATGCCGAGCTGAAAGATGTTGATGCTCAGGTGGAAGACTATGAGCACCATGTCATTACGCCTTCGTTGGTGAACTGCCACGCCCATCTCGAGCTCTCGTATCTGGCTGACTTGTCTGGAGATTGTCCATCGCCCGGCGACATGGCCGGCTGGATCAGGAAACTGCTCTCCGCCCGCGCGGCCCATGATGATGTGGCGGCGCAGAACGACGCTTCGCTTATGGCTCTGGCGCGGCTGTATGCAGGAGGTTGCCGGGCCGTGGTCGATATCGGCAACCGTGAGGAAAGCGCCCTGATTGGCGGTGGTTTTAAGACAGAAGTGCTCTTTTTCCTTGAGCTGCTTGGGCTGTGCGGCGAGTCTGAGGAAGCGGCCCTAAGCGCCTTGGCCGGGATCGATGCCGATGTCCGTTGCACTGCCCATGCCCCGTATTCCACTGGCCCAGCGTTGATCCGGGCCTTGAAGAAACGGGCAGGCGCTGCTCTGTTCCCCATGCATGTGGCCGAGTCTGCACAGGAGATCGAATTTTTGCGCACCGGCAGCGGTCCGTTTGCTGCTTTTCTCGGGGAACGGGGTGTGTCGGTTGCATCTTTTGTCCCGCCCGGTATGGGTGTAGTTCGGTATCTGGATTCCCTCGGGGTGGTTGATAACCATACCCTCTGTGTTCATGCCGTGCATCTGGAAGATGAGGAGATCGCCCTCCTGGCTGCTCGCGGGGCTGCGGTGTGTCTTTGTCCCGGCAGTAACCGATTCATGGGAGTGGGTACAGCGCCGGTCCAAAAAATGTTCGCCCATGACATTCCCCTGGTCCTGGGTACGGACAGTCTGGCCAGTAATCCCCACATGAGCTTATGGCGGGAAATGCAGGTGTTGCGGGAAGACCATCCAAATATCTCGCCCGAGGCGGTTTTTGCCATGGCCTCGGTTAATGGTGCCCGCCTTCTCGGGATTGAAGGCAGGATCGGCACCATCGCCCCAGGGGTTTCTTCTTCGCTGCTTGCGGTGCGCTGTCCGGCGAAGAAAGAGGCAGAACTCTTTGAGTTTTTGACTTCTGTAGGTACGGATATCAGCTTGGAGTGGCTTGAGTAAGCGCATGAAAATCATAGCCAGAATCGGGATGGTGAATTACATCAACACCGCGCCCTTGTACGAGGTCTGGCGGCAGACCGTGCACCGAGCGGACTGGCAGGTTACCGAGGCGTCGCCCGCTGTGCTCAACCGCATGCTTTATGAAAACCGGCTTGATCTCGGTTTTGTCTCCTCCCACGAATATGCCCTGCATCCCGACCAGTACAGGATAATGAGCGATCTGTCCATTTCGGCCACCGGACCGGTGGGGAGCGTTTTTCTTTTTTCGGAAATGCCCATTGCCAGCCTGGATAATCAGCCCGTTCTGCTCAGCTCCCAGTCGCAGACCTCGGTGAGTTTGGTAAAGATCATTCTTGAGGAGTTCTATCAGGTTCGACCCAGATACAGGCTCGGTCTGGCTGCGGAAATCGGCACAGACATGGAAAAGCCCGCAGCGGTTCTGGCCATCGGTGATGAGGCCCTGCGGCTGGCCTTGGCAGAAAGATATCCCCATAGGTTGGATCTTGGGGAGGCGTGGCAGGCTAAAACAGGTCTGCCTTTTGTTTTTGCGGTCTGGGCCGTGCGCGAGGATTTTTGCCGCGAGGAGTCGGACACGGTTTTGGCTATCTACCAAGAGTTGCATCGTTGTCTGCGACAGGGTAAGGAACAGCTGCGTGAGATCAGCGCCACGGTGGCCGGACGGGTTCCTATGAACGAAGAGGCTTGTTGCCGGTATCTTCAAGGCATTGAATATGACTTGGGCCCGGAAAAGCAGGAGGCGCTAGCAAAATTTTTCGAGTATCTTATAGCGCGTGGCGAGGTTCCTGCTGCGGCGCTTCCCCTTAAGGTGTGCGGAAAACATTAAGCATATGAAGAATCCAGACGAAAAAAAGAAATTTGTTCAGGAAAAGTTCTCCTCGATCAGCGGGAAATACGATTTTCTCAATTCGGTGTTGAGTTTTCAGATCGATCGCTACTGGCGTTGGATCACTACCCGCGAATTGAAGGAGTTTCCGGAGGGCGTAGTGCTTGACCTTTGCGCCGGAACCCTGCCCCTGTCCCTTGAGTTGACCCGGCAGGCTAAAAAACGGCAGGTGCTGGCCGTGGATTTTTGTGAAGATATGCTGCGGGCCGGGATGCGGCATCTTCCTGACGATGACCGTAAGTGTCGGATTGGGCCGGTCTGTGGGGATGGGGAGCAGATTCCCGTGAAAACCGGTACGGTCTGGGGAATTACCGTGGCCTTCGGGGTTAGGAATCTGGCGCGTACCCAGCAAGGGTTGAATGAAATGCACCGGGTGTTGAGGCCCGGTGGCAAGTTGTTGATTCTCGAATTTTCCAGGCCGCAAAACCCGGTGATTAAGATCGTCTATAATTTTTATCTCAACCGGGTGTTGCCAAAGATTGCCGGGCTTGTTTCCGGTGATACGGAGGCCTATGAGTATCTGGCTAACTCCATCGCGGAATTCTATACGCCGGAAGAACTGCTGGGTATGATGCGACAGGCCGGGTTTGCTAATACCTACCATCGGCCGCTGACATTTGGGGTGGTGACGGTTTATGTGGGGGTGAAATGAAAAAAATCGTCCTGGCCATCACCGGAGCCACTGGGGCGGTGTATGCTCTTGAGTTTCTCAAAATTTGCCAGGGGTTGGACGTCGAGGTGCATGGGCTTCTCTCCGAGGCGGGAGAACAGGTGCTGGGGCTGGAGCTGGGGATGTCTCGCATGGATCTTGATCCCTATGTGACACGCTGGCATGATGTGCATGATTTTGCCGCTCCCATGTCTAGCGGCTCCAGCGATTTCAGCGGTATGGCTGTTCTGCCCTGCACCATGGGGAGCCTCGCCGCCATTGCCAACGGTATCTGTGGGAATCTGATCCACCGGACCGCCGATGTCATGCTCAAGGAACGACGTCCTTTGGTGCTGGCGGTTCGGGAAACACCACTGAACAGAACCCACCTCACCAATATGTTGAAGGCTCACGAGGCGGGGGGCATCATCTGTCCGCCCATGCCTGCTCTGTATCACAGGCCGCAGAGCATCGAAGAGATGGCTCGTCTGTTTGCGGGGAGGGTGGCAGGATTGCTCGGGATTGAGGTCGAGGGCTTACCTAAGTGGCAAGGTATTGTCCCGGAGGGAGAGGCATGATAACGGGGGGCAATCG
>CALMMG010000061.1 GCA_937868185.1 uncultured Pseudomonadota bacterium | reverse complement strand
TAGTTACCCTGCGCGTCCCGCAGACCAAAGATATAGGTCTTCAGCTGACCCAGGTAGTCGGTCACGGTCATGGCCGTAGACGGATCAGGGGTTGTTTTCCGCTTATAGGTATCACTATGACACATCAAGCAATCCACATCATTGACAGAGGGCGAATGCGGGGCATTGCCGTCGGCCCGGACATGACAGTTGAAGCAGGCGCCACCGGAGGACATGGCGTAGGTACAGAAGGTGTTGATGCCTTTAACGCCCTTGCCCAGCGACTGCCCAGGAGCGTTGGTCAGCTCCGAAGTGGTCCCTTTCCATTGCATGTGTATGCTGTTGAGCATGTCCGTGCCCTGCGTCGGATGACAGGCGATACAGGTGGACGGACCATTGTAGGCCGTAATACCCGCGTGGGCCGGCAGGACCACCGCCTGGGCCTGCGTGGCGCCGCACATGATAGCCAGTGCGGAGGTCGCAAATAAAAATTTCTTCATAGTGTCTCCCCTTGCATTTTTTTCACAAAAAATCCCTCTCTTCCACGACTACCCCCTGCGCCTCACCTCCTATCTCTTGGCGGCTTTGCTTGCGAGGCAGAATCGGCTCAATCCCACAACAGGAAAGATCGAATTACGCCCCAATTCACATTGGCAAATGTACCCAATATGAATTTAATTACCAGCTGCGCCATCTTGCCGCAACATAAAAAAACTTCCGCGCCAAAAAAACTCCACGATCGACACACCCCTTGCAAGACTAGGAAACAATAACAACTTCGCTACGGAAACCAGTACGACCTCAAACTACACAGCCAACACAAAAATCATATTTTTTTCTGAAAAAATATCCAGCCCATTGATACAACAACCACATATCCCTCAGAAAATTGGGTACTTTCCCCATCATGCCCATTCTCACCCCCAAAGCAAAGATGCGAAAGGAATAGCGTCACAAAGGCCCCCTCCGCATAAAAAAAGAGGGGCGGCTAACGCCGCCCCTCTTTTTCCCCATCCATATATAAGCTATAGCAACTTGCGCCTATCCTTCTTCGTAAACCTCGGTAACGGTCATTTTTTGGCTGACCTGCCCGTGTCTCCGATGGAACTCGTACATGGCCATGGCAACATTCTGTGCATCAACAACTGTTTTTTCGATTGCGGCATTCCGCCAGAGTTCAGGCCCCCCGACCTTGAATTTTACCACGAACTTGCGCATTTCCCCCTCCCCTCTTGCCTGTGAAATCCTCGGGCAACCCTCCCCGAACTCCTCCAAGTTGGCACCTACTACTCAATGCATGGATATCCCATTATTCCCCACCCCAAGTCAATACCTAAAAAATACCAATCCCGGACTAGGCTTTTCACCGGGTTCGCCTCCCCGCATCCTGCCTGGAGAACCACAAAAAACCTCTACAAATATGTTACAAATCAACTTACATTTTACATATTTGTTCACTACCGCCAGCCACACAATCCTGACACAAACGACATAAAACACACAAATTCAACAAAAAGTTAACCTCAACGGTTGTGGCACAATTCTCGCATTCTTTCCACAGATCCACCGTCCCACATCAATCCGGAAATCTAAGGAGATACCATGCGGCATCGTTTTGTCACCATCACCTTCACTGGCCTCGGTCTTGCCCTCCTCCCTGGCCTTGCCCTGGCTGCAGACAGCCAATGTGTAGACAGCGGCACCACGGCCTGGATGCTGATTTCCACGGCCCTGGTCCTGCTGATGGTGCCCGGCCTGGCAATGTTTTACGGCGGCCTGGTCCGGACCAAAAATGTCCTGGGCACCATGATGCACAGCTATGTTTCCATGGCGGTAATCGGCGTACTCTGGGTGGTCTGCGGTTACAGCCTGACCTTCGGCAAAAGCATCTTTGGCGGAGTGATCGGCTGGAATCCGGACTACTTCATGCTCAAGGGAATCGACGACACGATCGTCAACGGTGTGCCCGAGTATGTTCTGGCCATGTTTCAGGGTAAATTCGCCATCATCACCCCGGCCTTGATCAGCGGGGCCCTGGCCGAACGGATCTATTTCCGGGGCTACGTCCTCTTCATCGTTCTCTGGTTCCTTTTTGTTTACAGCCCACTGTGCCACTGGATCTGGGCCCCGGACGGCTGGTTGTTCAACGCAGGAGCCAGGGGAGTAATCGATCTAGCCGGCGGCCTGGTCATCCACGTTTCAGCTGGAGTCAGCGCCCTGGTCGCCGCCTTGTTTCTTGGCCCGCGACAGGGGTATCCGAAAACCGCCATGCACCCGAACAACCTGGTCATGACCATGATGGGCGCTGGTCTTCTTTGGGTTGGCTGGTTCGGCTTTAATGCCGGCTCCACCATGCAAAGCGGCCTGGAAACGGCGCGCGCCTTAACAATGACCCAGATCTCGGCGGCAAGCGGAGCTTTGACCTGGCTGATCATCGAAGCAATCGCCTTCAAAAAAGCCACCTCCCTGGGATTTGTTTCCGGGATTCTGGCCGGGCTGGTGGTTATCACTCCAGCCGCCGGAGTGGTTCAGCCCCTCGGAGCTCTTACTCTGGGCGCAGCCTCTTCGCTCGTCTGCTACTTCGCTCTGATCATGAAGATACGACTCGGTTACGATGACAGCCTGGACTGCTTCGGCATCCACGGAGTAGGCAGCGGTCTCGGCGTTCTTTTGCTCTCTTTTTTCATCCGCGACTCGTGGATGGCCAAGGCCTCTGCCGCAGCCGGACGGACCTGGACCGCTTTTGACCAGATACAGGTTCAACTTCTGGGCATGGGCGTCACCATTGCCCTGGCCGCTTCCGCCACCCTTCTGATCTGCGTGATTGTGGAAAAAACCGTGGGCTTCAGGATTGACCAGCAGCGTGAGTTCGATGGCTTGGACAAATCCCTCCATGGCGAATCCGGTTACGGGATAGCAGAGCACTGAGCAGCGCCTCTCTTCACTTCATATATAAAAGGCCGGCGCCCTGATGGACGTCCGGCCTTTTTTGTACTCAGAACAACAAACCCCAGCCCTTTCCCCTACACCGAACAGCAGTAATAACCAGAAAAAATCAACGGACAGCCACACCGCTGTGATGATACAATGCCCCCAACACCGGTTCATCTTCATCTCTTTCTCAGGGGGCATGCTCTCCATGTTGTCAACACAGGCACATTCTTCCAGCAAACCAACTCATCACAGCACATTTCCCCACTTAACCATCCTCCTGATCCTCCTCGCCCTCTGCCTGCCGCCAACCACCTCCGCAGCAGGATTGACCATCCGCCAGGGCTATTTCTGGGACAGCCAACGCCAGGAGACCTTCATTCCCCACGGCTTTGCCTATCAAGTCTGGAACCCGCCGGTTTTCGCCACCCAGACCCTGGCGGAGGTTGACTACGACCTGGAGGGTATGCAACAGGCCCATGCCAACTCCCTGCGGGTGGAGCTGGTCTGGGAAAGCATAGAACCGCAAGAAGGGGTCTACCGTTGGGATCAAGCCGACCACCTGATCCGCAAGGCCGAAGCCCTGGGACTCAAGCTCTTCGTCCTCATCGGCTACCAGTACCCACCCTCCTGGTTCATTGCCAATTACCCCCAGGCCATGGCTCGCACCACCACCGGCCCCAGCCCCCTCCTGAACTACAGCCACCCTCAGGCCAAGGAGGCCTTCGCCCGCTTCATCGCTGCAGTCTGTGACCGCTACAAGGCAAGCCCGGCCATCGGCGGCTGGATTCTCGGCAACGAATTCGCTTTCTACGATCTCTGGGAGAATAACCCGGTCAAGAACCAGGTCGGCTACGACGAACAGATCAGCCTGCCATCCTACCGAGCCTTTCTTGCCGAAACTTACGGCGGAAGCATCGAACGGCTGAACGATGCTTGGGGCACAAATTTCCATAGCTTTACTGAGGTACCCATGGCCCGGACCTACCCGGAAGACCGAGCCGACCATGAAGCCATCCGTCACTCCGGATACCATGACCTCATTCAGTGGCGCAAACGGACCATCGCCGATTTTCTCGCCGCAGGTGCCAAGGCAGCAAAAACGGCTGCACCCGAACAACTTATCTCCTACTCCATCGTGGCCGGCATCTTCAATGGCCTTGACCCAAATTACACCGGCGAGGATCCGCTAACCATCACCGACCGCTGCCGGGCCGCAGGTGCGCCCCTGGACTTCATGTCCCTCAACCTCTACGCCTGGGCCTTGGATGGGCACGAGCTCCGCTCCCTGGATTTCGGCATCGCCAAGTTCCGTGATCTTCTCAAAATCCCGGTGCTGATCACGGAAACCGGCCACAGCTCCACGGAAACCCTCTTCCCCGGTGCGGCTGGACGCCAAACCGAGGCCATCGTCAGCTCCACTTGGGAGGCTATGCTCTCCGGGGCCATGGGCGTACATCTCTTCCATTGGAACGACCGCAACAACTTCCTCGCCACGCCCTACCCTCGGGAGGCGGGCTTCGGAGTGGTGGATCAGGAACGACGCCCCAAACCTAAGGTGTACGAAGCGGTGCGGGCCATGTTTCAGCGCATGGACGAGTTGCCCCTGGCGCAGTTCCTTGTCGGCTCACAACCACCGGAGCCGGACATCCTCGTCTACTGGCCTAAAGAGATCGACCTAAGCTGGAACCGGGTCAACGAAGAGACGGCCTCTCTCTGGGGAGGACTGCGTCGCCTGGGGTTCAGGCCGAAACTCATCAGCCGCGCCCTCACCGACCTAGGCAACGCGGAGATGCAGCCCGAAGCCAAAAGCCTGCTTCTACCCAGAAATTACCAGATGCGATCGGATGATCTTGGTGCCCTGGCCAATCTGCTTAATCGAGGCATGCATATCCACGCCAATCTCGACCTGCCTGGGCAGTTCGACGCCAATCACCGGGACAACCCCAGCTGGACCGCGGCCATGGCCAAGATTTTCGGGCTGGACGTGAGCCAGGCCAGACCAGCCTGGGAAAGCGGGACACGGCCGGGGGCTGATTGGAGTGCCGGATACGCCCCCGTGCTTCTCAACCCCGAACCGGCTGGAATCCTCGGGCAGACCCAGCCCAAGACAATCCGAACCTGGAAATACTGGCAGGGGACACGTCCGGCCTCGGGCGGCACAGCCCAGGCCTGGAGCGAGACCGAATCCGGCCTTCGCCTTGGCGCGGCCTTGGTTACCAAAGAGCATCCCCTGGCGCGCACCGCCATCAACACCTTTGGCCTGGGCGACTTCATTGGACCGGCCATCCTGTTAAACAGCCCAAGTGGCGCCCCCACCTTTGCCTGGGACACCCGCACAACCTGGTTAACCGCGATCTACAAGAATTTTTTCGGGATGCAGCCCAGGATAGAACTGACTGGGCCTGGAGCCAGCTATGTCCTCGCCGACCTACGCCAAACCACGGACGGCTGGCTCCTCTCTTTAATGAATGAGCACACGGAACCGGCCTTGGTGAGCGTGCAGGCAGACTGGCTTCTCAGCAACGGGGCAGTGGTGGAGGATCTGCTTTCCGGAGACCACGGGGTTGTCCAGGGAATGAACAGACTAATTCTAGAAAGAGACGGATACCGACTGTTCCATATCACCCCTGCATCTCAAAGCCAGGGAGAAGAGCAGCCGAAGCTGGGGGAAAAAACAAACTAGGAAAGACGGGACTTATAATCCTCATAACCAAAGGAACGGACCACTTCGCTCTCGCCGGTGCGCGAATCGCAAACCACGATACTGGGCAACCGCACCCCGTTGAAGGTGGTGGTCTTGACCATGGTGTAATGGGCCATGTCGCCGAACACCAGCCGCTGGCCGATGGTAAGCGGCTCGGGGAAGGAATAATCGCCAATCACGTCGCCGGCCAGACAGGAGAGCCCGCCCAACCGGTAGGTGTGGGCAAACACGCCGGGCTCGCCCGCACCGAAAAGTACAGGCCGGTAGGGCATTTCCAGAACATCGGGCATGTGGGCCGTGGCTGAGGTGTCGAGGATGGCAGTGCTCATCTCGTTTTCCACGATATCCATTACCTGGGTCACCAGCACCCCAATGTTGAGACCGATGGCCTCGCCCGGCTCCAGATAGACCTGCACCCCGTATTTCTCCTGAATCCGGCTGATGGTGGCGCAGAGACGGTCAAGATCATACCCTTCCCGGGTGATGTGGTGGCCGCCGCCAAAATTGACCCATTGCATCCCGGGGAGAAAGGCGCCGAATTTTTCCTCAAAGGCTGCAACCGTGTGTTCCAGGGCATCGGCACCCTGCTCACAGAGGGCGTGAAAATGCAAGCCCTCGATCCCCTCCAGCAACTCGGGGCGAAACTGATCGCGCACCACGCCGAGACGCGAGAATCGGCCGCAGGGGTTGTAGAGATCCACATCCACCTCGGAATACTGCGGATTGACCCGGATGCCGCAGGAAATTTTCTTGCCGGCTCCAGCCACTCGCTCCTTGAACTGTTGCCACTGGCGGAAGGAGTTGAAAACCAGATGGTCGGCACAGACAAGGATTTCCGCGAACTCCTCGTCTGAATAGGCCGGGGCATAGACATGCACCTCCTTGCCGAACTCCTCCGCCGCCAGCCGCGCTTCCGAAAGAGAACTGGCCGAAGCCCCATGCAGCACCTCACGGATCTGGCCGAAGAGACTAAACATGGCAAAGCCCTTGAGGGCCAGAAGTATCCGGCAGCCGGTACGCTGCTGGACCCGGTCGAGAATAACCAGGTTGCGGGCCAGACTGGCCCGATCGCAGACGTAGCTGGGGGTAGGCACCTGGCTTAAGTCACAGCCGATATTAATTACCTTGTGGCTCATTTTTCTCTTCCAAAATCATAGGAGAACTGCCTTACCGACAGGCAAACCATGCAGGGCCGCCTCGAATTCTGTTGCCACGGCCTCGCCCTCCGCCGGAGCCCAAGAGGCAAAATCCTCCTCGGGCAGGGGCGCATATGGCCCGGGCTTGATCTCCACCAGCAGGGTGCCCCGCTCGTCGATGATCAGGGTGTGCCAGACCCCGGCCGGGATCTCCACCCCATAACGTGGCCCGCCTACAACAATGGCGACCTTTTCCGTCAGCCGACCCGCATCGTCAAAAAGCAGCACCGAACCGCGGCCGGCCAGGCAGAGGAAAAGCTCCCACTTCGGAGACCGCCTATGACGGTGGGGCCGGATATAGGTTCCGGGCTCCATCTCCACCACCAGCCGCTGCACCGGATCATCCGGGCTTGCATGCAGACAATGGTGCACCCGGCGCCTGGGCGTTTTTTGGGCCTCCGCCCGTAACCCTTCATAGAGGGCAGTGTCGATACTCTTCATTTGAAAATTCCAGCCGCCGTCTCGTTAAAACAACGGAACCGCCTAAGCCATAACCTTTTCCAGCCACGGTAAGCCGTGGATATTGAGCTTCTCCATGAAAGGATCCGGATCCAGATCCTCCATATTAAAAACCCCGGCGCCCCGCCACTTGCCGGTAAGCATCATCATCGCCCCGATCATGGCTGGCACCCCGGTGGTGTATGAGATGGCCTGGGAGCCCACCTCACGGTAGCACTCCTCATGGTCGCAAACATTATAGATGAACATCTTCCGGTGCTTGCCGTTCTTGATCCCCTCCACCTCACAGCCAATACAGGTTTTCCCCTTGGTCCGCGACCCCAGGGAGGCGGGGTCGGGCAGCAGCGCCTTCAAAAACTGAAGGGGGATGATCTCACGCCCCTCGAACATGACTGGCTCAATCCCGGTCATGCCCACATTCTGCAAGACCTCAAGATGCTTGAGGTAGTTGTCGGAGAAAGTCATCCAGAAACGGATGCGCTTGAGCCCCTTGAGGTTTTTCGCCAGGGATTCCAGCTCTTCGTGGTACATGAGATAAGCGTTCTTGGGGCCGAGCACCGGGAAATCGTAGCTCTGCTTCACCGAAAGCGGCTCGGTCTCGACCCAGCTGCCGTTCTCCCAGTACTTGCCACGGGCCGTAACCTCGCGAATGTTGATCTCAGGATTGAAGTTGGTGGCAAAGGGGTGACCGTGGTCGCCGGCGTTGGCGTCCAAGATGTCCACATAATGGATCTCGTCGAAATGGTGCTTGGCAGCGTGGGCGCAGTAGACATTGGTGACCCCTGGATCAAAGCCGCTGCCCAACAAGGCCATGAGCCCCTTTTCCTTGAAGCGTTCCTGGTAGTCCCACTGCCATTTGTAACAAAATTTGGCCTCATCCGGCGGCTCATAGTTGGCGGTATCGAGATAATCAACCCCGGTTTCCAGGCAGGCATCCATGATGTGCAGATCTTGGTAGGGCAGGGCCACGTTGATCACCAGCTTGGGATTAAAGCGCCGAATCAGGGCCACAGTCTCGGCAACATTGTCGGCATCGACCTGGGCAATCTCGATGTCGCGCCCGGTCCGCGCCTTGACGGATTTCTGGATATTTTCACACCGGACAAGGGTCCGACTGGCAAGGCAAATCTCCGAAAAAACATCCGGGACCTGCGCACATTTATGAACCACCACACTGCCGACCCCCCCGGCCCCGATTATCAACACCTTGCTCATGGATTTTCTCCTTTGCCTTGACTCTGCCACACCTCCGGCCCCATGCGGGAATAAACTTCCGCCGGAAAATAAAATCGCACCTGACTCGGATCACTATACCTGAAGCCCTCCCCTTTTGCACCTGCCGGGCTGAATGAGAGGCAAAAAAATCAGTCAACCGAGAAGCCAAAATATTAGGGAAGAAGTTGACGCAACATGGTTGACAAGGCCATGCGGAAGGTGTATATCTTGCCACGACATAAAGAGACGGGCCGTTAGCTCAACTGGTAGAGCAAGTGACTCTTAATCACTAGGTTTGGGGTTCGAGCCCCCGACGGCCCACCATCTTTCTCATGAAACCCACGGCGAATCACTCAGCCAACGTGTTCGCCTGCCCCGCCTTTTTCCATGACCGTCATCCTGTCCTGCCCGAAAAAGTTTCCCCAGACGGTCAGGCCCAGCATATTTCTCGAAGGTTTCCTGCGGAAAAACATGTTGCATTCTCCCCCAAATATGCCGTCATTTCCTGGTAACCATCCGCAAATCCGTCATAACTCACCATCTCCACTGAGAGGATATTTTGGTAAGAAAAATCATCAATCGCTTCCGTGACAAACTGAAAAAAATCATCACCGGCCGGGCAAAACACAAGGCCCTTGCCGTCGCTCCGCAAGAGCAGGCCCTCCACCAGGGAACACAACGGACCTCCCCGCCGCGTCGGGGCAAAAAAAAGGAGCCGAAGCCTCCCCATATCCCGGAGAATCTCCGGGCACATGCGGCGCTCCCCGAGACCGACCCCACCCCGCCCTGGGATGCTGCACTGTTTCTGGTTCCCAAGGTCGAGGGCAAAACGCGCTTCCACGACCTTGACCTGCCCAGCGAGATCATGCATGCCATCTCCGACCTGGGCTTTTCCTATTGCACCCCCATCCAGGCCCAGATCCTGCCCCACACCCTGACTGGCAAGGACGCCACCGGCAAGGCCCAGACCGGCACCGGCAAGACGGCCGCCTTCCTGGCCACCATCTTCACCCGGTTGCTGCGCACCACACCCCCTGGCAAACGGCGGCACGGCTCACCCCGCGCCCTGATCCTGGCCCCGACCCGCGAGCTGGTCCTCCAGATTGTCGAGGACGCCCGCGAGCTTACCAAGCACTGCAACGTCACCACAGTGGCGATCTTGGGCGGCATGGACTATCAGAAACAGCAACGCCAGGTCACCACCCAGCAGGTTGACATCGTTGTCGCCACGCCGGGCCGGTTGCTTGATTTCAAGCGCCAGCAATATGTCCACCTCGATCAGGTGGAGATTCTGGTCATCGACGAGGCGGACCGCATGCTGGACATGGGCTTTATCCCGGATGTCCGCCAGATCGTGCACTCCACCCCAAACAAGGACAAACGCCAAACCCTGCTTTTCTCCGCCACCCTGACCCCGCAGGTCATCAGTCTCGCCTCGCAGTGGACCACGAACCCGGTAACGGTGGAGATCGAGCCGGATCAGATAGTGACGGATACCGTAGAACAGCTGGTCTACCTGGTCAGCAGCCGAGAAAAATTCGCCCTGCTTTACAACATCATCACCCGGCAGAACTTGGAACGGGTGATGATCTTCTGCAACCGCAAGGACGAAACCCGCCATCTTGCCGAAAAACTGGCGCGCTACGACATCCAGTGCGCCATCCTCTCCGGCGACATCCCCCAGCACACCCGCACCAAAACCCTGGAAAACTTCCGGGGCGGCAAGATCCGAGTGCTGGTAGCCACCGATGTGGCCGGCCGAGGCATTCATGTGGATGGGGTGAGCCATGTGGTCAACTACACCCTGCCCCATGACCCCGAGGATTATGTGCACCGCATCGGCCGAACCGGTCGGGCCGGCGCCCTGGGCACCTCGGTGAGCTTTGCCGACGAGTCCGACTCCTTCCAGCTGCCCGATATCGAAGAATTCATCGGGGCTAAGCTCCCCTGTATCCAACCCGATCCGGAATGGCTGTCAACCCCGCCTCCATCCAGGCCTGCGGTTAAAAGAGAGCCTTCCTCCGTGCCCCATGGTCGACCCAGCGGCAGCAGACCCCGCCCCGGCGGAAGAAGGCCACCTCCACGCTCACCGAGAGCCAAGACCTCGTCCTGATCATGGCCACTATAACTTTAAAGGATATCGGCCTAAGCTTTGGCGGCCTGCCCCTGCTCAACGGCATCGATTTGCAGATTGAACCCGGCGAGCGCCTCTGCTTAGTGGGCCGCAATGGCGAAGGCAAATCCTCGCTCATGAAGATCCTGTCCGGGGAGATCGAGCCGGACCGAGGGGAGATTACCCGCCAGAAAGGGTTGCGCGTAGCCCGGCTCACCCAGGAAGTTCCGGCGACCTTGAACGGGACCGTCTACGAGGTGGTGGCCGAAGGGTTGGGTGAGATGTTCGCCCTGATTTCCCGCTACCACGCGGTGAGCCACCGACTCCAAACCGACCACTCCGAGGCGGTCCTGGCCGAACTGGAAGAGGCCCAACATGCCCTAGATGCCGCAGACGGCTGGCAGGCCCAGCAGCGGGTGGACACGGTCCTTTCCCGGCTGCAACTCCCCACGGATCAGGAGTTCACCACCCTTTCCGGCGGGCTCAAACGGAGGGTGCTCCTTGCCCGGGCCCTGGTCAGCGAACCGGACCTGCTGCTGCTGGACGAGCCCACCAACCACCTGGACATCGAGGCCATCAACTGGCTGGAGGAGTTCCTCTTAAGTTTCTCCTCCACCCTGCTCTTTGTCACCCATGACCGGATGCTGCTCCAGAAGATCGCCACCCGGATCGTGGAGCTGGACCGGGGAAGGCTCACCAGCTGGCCCGGCAACTTCGCCACCTATCTCCAGCGCAAGCAGGAAGCCCTGGAAGCCGAAGCGAGCCAAAGCCATAAATTCGACAAGAAGCTGGCCCAGGAAGAAACCTGGATCCGCCAGGGGATCAAGGCCCGCCGGACCCGCAATGAAGGCAGGGTCCGGGCGTTGATCGACCTGCGCAAAGAACGCTCCGAACGCCGGAGCCAAACCGGCAAGGCCCGCATCCAGATACAGGACGCCGACCGTTCCGGCAAGCTGGTGGCCTCGCTCAAGGATGTCTCGTTTTATTACGACGGCACCCCCATCATCAAGAATCTCACCGCCACCATCATGCGCGGCGACAAGGTGGGGATCATCGGTCCCAACGGGGTGGGCAAGTCCACCCTGCTCAAGCTCCTGCTCGGCCAGCTTGAGCCCACTCAAGGGTCCATCACCCTGGGCACCCGGATCGAGTCCTGCTATTTCGACCAGAACCGGGAACAGCTCGACCCGGAAAAGACCGTGGCCGACAACGTGACCGACGGCGGGGACACCGTAATGGTCAACGGGCAGCCCCGGCATATCATCAGCTACCTGCAAGATTTTCTCTTTGCCCCGGACCGGACCCGTTCGCCGGTGCGCGTGCTCTCCGGCGGGGAAAAGAACCGGCTCCTTTTGGCCAAGCTCTTCACCCAGCCCTTCAACGTGCTGGTGATGGACGAGCCCACCAA
>CALMMG010000060.1 GCA_937868185.1 uncultured Pseudomonadota bacterium | reverse complement strand
CATCGTACTCCGGCCAGAGCACTTCGGCAAGGGGGGTGGGGTGTTTTGTCATCTCCCAGAGTTCGGCGCACAGATGCGGAACCATGGGGGCGAGGAGGGCAAGCATCGCCTCGATGGCCTCACGGACCACGGCGGGATCAGCAGCTTCGCCAGAATCTTCGGCGGCAAGGCTGTACAGGGTGTTGGTAAGCTCCATCGCGGAGCTGATGGCGGTGTTGAAATGGAACTTTGCCTCGATATCGGCGCCAAATTTGCGGATGGTCTGATGGGTTTTTCGATGCAAGGCGGCACTTGCTGTATTCATCTCCTGCGGCAGACCGGAGGCCAGCTTTGTAAAGACGCTGATATTTTCATCGACTAAACGGAACACCCGGTTCAAGAAACGGTAGGCTCCCTCCACCCCCTGATCGCTCCATTCAAGATCCCGTTCCGGCGGGGCGGCAAACAGGCTGAACAACCGGACCGTGTCTGCCCCGTATTTTTCAACCAGATCATTGGGGTCCACTACGTTGCCCTTGGATTTGGACATCTTGGTGCCGTCTTTGATGACCATGCCCTGGGTGAGCAGGTTGGTGAAAGGCTCGTCAATGGACAGGTAGCCGAGATCGCGCAAGACCTTGGTGAAAAAGCGGGAGTAAAGCAGGTGGAGGATGGCATGTTCCACTCCGCCAATGTACTGATCCACCGGCAGCCAGTAATCGCCCTTTGCCTTGTCCAGCGCCCCTTCGGTGAAACGGGGGGAGACGTAGCGGGCAAAATACCAGGAGGACTCGACAAAGGTGTCCATGGTGTCGGTTTCGCGACGGGCTGGGCCGTGGCAAACAGGGCAGGTAGTCTGGTAGAAGCTCTCCAGGGTGTGCAGCGGCGATTTGCCGGACTTGTCAAACTGCACATCGGTGGGCAGGCTGATGGGCAGATCCTTTTCCGGCACCGGCACCACCCCGCACTGGGCGCAGTGGAGCATGGGAATGGGGGCGCCCCAGTAGCGTTGGCGGGAGATGCCCCAATCGCGCAACCGGAAGGTGGTGCGCTGGCAGCCAAAGTTCTTTTCTGTTGCCGCCGCGGTGATTGCACTCTTGGCTTGGTCGGAAGGCAGGGTGGTGAATTCCCCGGAGTCAACCAGGACGCCCGGCCCTTCGTAGGCCTCGCTCATGGCGGCTGGGTCTAACGGTTCGCCTTCGGGCTGGACCACGACCTTGATCGCAATCCCGTATTTTTTGGCAAACTCAAAATCGCGCTGGTCATGGGCCGGGACTGCCATTACAGCACCGGTCCCGTATTCCATGAGGACGAAGTTGGCCACATACACCGGCAAGCGCTCGCCGGTGAAGGGATTGAGGCAGTAGCCGCCGGTGAAGACCCCCTCTTTTTCGGGCTCGTCTTCCGGTTTCTGTCGCTGTTTTTCGATTTTAATCCGGGCAACAAATTCTTTGACCGCGTCTTCCTGAGAGGTGCCAGCGCTCAGGGCAAGAGCCAAGGGATGTTCTGGGGCGATGGACATGAAGGTCGCGCCGAAGATCGTATCCGGTCGGGTGGTGAAGATGGTAAGTTTTTCCTCTGAACCTTCGAGGGGGAAATTTACCTCGGCACCAACGCTCTTACCGATCCAGTTGCGCTGCATGGTGAGCACTTTTTCCGGCCAGCCGGGGAGCTTGTCGCAACCGGCCAGCAATTCTTCGGCGTAGTCGGTGATCTTGAAGAACCAGCTGTTCATCTCTCGGGGGAGCACGGCATTGTCGCAACGCCAGCAGGCGCCGTCGATGACCTGCTCGTTGGCAAGCACTGTCTGGCAGGTCTCGCACCAGTTGACCGTGGTCACCTTCTGGTAGACCAACCCCTTTTCGTACATCTTGATGAAAAGCAGTTGTTCCCAGCGGTAGTATTTATCGTTGCAGGTGGCTATCTCCCGACCCCAGTCGTAGCTGAACCCCATACGCTGCAACTGTTTTTTCATGTAGTCGATGTTTTCGTAGGTCCATTTGGCTGGATGGGTGTCGTGCTTGATCGCCGCATTTTCGGCGGGCAACCCAAAGGCGTCCCAGCCCATGGGATGGAGAACGTTGAAACCCTTCATCCGTTTGTAGCGGGCAACCACATCGCCGATGGTATAATTACGGACATGGCCCATGTGGATGCGGCCGGAGGGGTAGGGGAACATCTCCAGGAGATAGTATTTGGGCCGGGTGGGATCTTCGTTTGCGGTATAGGTGGAGTTGTCAAGCCAGTGGGTGCGCCATTTATCTTCAATGGCCTTGAAATCATATTTCATATCTGTTGATCCGGTTTTTTTCAGCACTGAGCCTTGCGGGTTGAGGCTAAGATTTTTTTCTCAGCACTCAGCATTCTGTTCTCAGCCCTGATCAGTTATTCCGTTGACGGAAAATTATGCTGGGCAAGGTTCTCAAAGGAGGTGAAGCGGTCAAGAAAGGCGAGCTCCACGGTGCCGGTAGGTCCATTACGTTGCTTACCGATGATGACCTCAGCAATTCCCTTTCTCGGGTTGTCTTCGGCCTTGTTGTAGACCTCGTCGCGATAGATGAAGATGATCAGGTCGGCATCCTGCTCGATTGCGCCTGATTCCCGCAGGTCGGAAAGCTGCGGTCTTTTGTTGGGGCGGCTTTCCAGGCTGCGGTTCAGCTGGGAAAGAGCCATAACCGGGATGCTGAGCTCCTTGGCCATGGCCTTGAGCGAGCGGGAGATATCACTGATTTCCTGTTCGCGGGACTGTGAGTTTGCTTTGCCCCGCATCAACTGGAGGTAATCCACCACCACCATGCCGATGTTGTGTTCGGTTTTCAGGCGCCGGCACTTGGCCCGCATTTCCAGCACCGTGATGGCCGGGGTGTCGTCGATGTAGATGGGGGCTTCCGAAAGCATGCCTACCGCCCGGGTAAGCTTGGGCCAATCCTGCTCCTTGAGAAAGCCGGTCCGTAACCGTTGGGCATCAACCCGGCTGATGGAGCAGAGCATACGCATGCCCAACTGCTCCTTGGACATTTCCAGGCTGAACAC